>JALYQH010000153.1 GCA_030855945.1 Pseudomonadota bacterium
GGGTTGCGTGAGCGGACGCATCACCCTATTGGCACCCCCGGCACGCGCCCGTAGCTCAGCTGGATAGAGCATCAGACTACGAATCTGAGGGTCGGACGTTCGAATCGTTCCGGGCGCGCCATTTTCCAATGCAAGATAGAGCTGCTGGGACTCGAAGTGGCCAACCGCTCGTAATCCATCAGGCGTCACCCGAGGATAACGGTGGTCTTCGTCCGCCGTGGCGAGACGGCGGAAGCACGTGTCCTAATGAAAGTTGCGTGACTTCAGATTGATCGGCGGGTGCGTAATTGAGGGGATTCGGAACGGCTCGGAATAGTCGTTCTTCACCTGGATAAGGCGCCGCTCACGCGGGTCCGGGCCACCGCCGCTGGCTCCATCCGCGGGTGCTCGGCGATGGGGGAAGGCCATGTCGCCGATTTCGCCTAGCATGGGCGATCGGTCCTCGAGCCTTTCGGCAATGAGGTGAATCACATCGCCTTCGCGCTGCACTATTCCCCGGACATTAAGCATCGCCGCCGACATGATTATCCGCCGCTGCGCTTCGAACCGCTGCTGCCAGACGATGATGTTGGCGATGCCGGTTTCGTCCTCGATGGTGAGGAAGGTGACGTTGGTCGAGCCGGGCCGCTGGCGAACCAGCACGATGCCCGAAACGTCCACGCGCCGCCCGTCCTTGGTCCGCGCAAGATCGGCGCATCGGGTCACCTTCATCTCGTCGAGCCTGGGTCGAAGGAAGCTCAAGGGGTGGGCGCGAAGCGAGAGTTGGGTCGAGCGGTAATCCTCGACGACTTCCCTCCCGTCGGTCATCGGATTGAGCGCCACGGCCGGTTCGCGGCCTTCCTCCCGTGCATCGGCGGCCGCAAACAATGGCAAGGGCGCGTCGCCAAGCGCCTTGACCCGCCACAGCGCCTGCCTTCGGTCGGCCCCAAGGCAAGCGAAACCGTCGGCTTCGGCGATCCGCTCCAATGCCGCCACCGGAACGCCCGACCGCTTCCACACATCCTCGATCGTCTCGAACGGCCGGTCGCGGGCCGCCACGATCCGGGCGACATGGAGGTTGGCCAGGCCCTTGGCCATGCGCAGGCCAAGGCGAACGGCCCGGTATTGGCCAGCTTGCTCCTCGATCGTGCAGTCCCAGCGGCTGCGGTTGATGCATATCGGCCGGACTTCGACCCCGTGCTCGCGGGCATCGCGGACGATCTGGGCGGGCGCGTAGAAGCCCATCGGCTGGGCATTGAGCAGCGCCGCGCAGAAAATGTCCGGATGGTGGCATTTCATCCATGACGAGGCGTAGGCGATCTTGGCGAAGCTCGCGGCGTGGCTTTCGGGAAAGCCATAGCTGCCGAACCCCTCGATCTGCTTGAACGTGCGGTCGGCGAACTCGCGGGTGTAGCCGCGCGCGACCATTCCTCCGACGAGCTTGTCGTGGAAGCGGCTGACCCCGCCGGTGAATTTGAACGTCGCCATCGATCGCCGCAGCTCGTCCGCCTCGGTCGGAGTGAAGCCGGCGCCGACGATCGCCACCTTCATCGCCTGCTCCTGAAACAGCGGCACGCCGAGCGTTCGCTTGAGCACCGCTTCAAGCTCTGGCTTGGGATAGTCGGGTATTTCCTTGCCTTCGCGCCTTCGAAGGTAGGGATGAACCATGTCGCCCTGGATCGGGCCGGGGCGAACGATCGCAACCTCGATCACGAGGTCGTAAAACTCCCTCGGCTTCATGCGCGGCAACATGCTCATCTGCGCCCGGCTCTCGATCTGGAACACGCCCAAAGTGTCGGCGCGGCGGATCATTTCGAAGGTCGCCGGATCGTCGTCCTGGAGGTCGGCCATTGCGATCCTCAGCCCGCGATGTTCCTCGAGCAGATCGAAGGCGCGGCGCATGCAGCCGAGCATGCCAAGGCCGAGCACGTCGACCTTCATGAAGCGCAATTCTTCGATATCGTCCTTTTCCCATTCGATGACTTGCCGATCGACCATCGCCGCCGGCTCGATCGGGACAAGATCGTCCAGCCGGTCGCGGGTGAGCACGAACCCTCCCGGATGCTGGCTGAGGTGGCGGGGCGTGCCGATCAGCTGACGGGCAAGGTCGAGGGTCAGGGCCAGTCGCGGATTGCCGCTGTCGAGGTTCAGCTCGTCGACATGCTTCTGCTCCACGCCCGAGTTGGACCAGCCCCACACCTGCCCCGCCAATGCACCGGTGACATCTTCGGGAAGACCCAAGGCCTTGCCGACCTCACGAACCGCGCCGCGCGCACGATAGCGGCTGACGACGGCGGTGATTGCGGCATGCTTTCGGCCATAGGTTTCGTAAATCCACTGGATCACCTCCTCGCGCCGCTCATGCTCGAAATCGACATCGATGTCGGGCGGCTCGTCGCGCGCGTCGGAAATGAAGCGCTCGAACAATAGTTCATGGGCGACCGGATCGATCGAGGTGATGCCGAGGATGTAGCAGATGACCGAGTTGGCGGCCGATCCGCGCCCCTGGCACAATATGCCCTGGCTTCGCGCGAAGCCGACGATGGAGTTCACCGTCAAAAAGTAAGGAGCATAATTGAGCCGCCCGACCAGCTTCAGCTCATGGTCGAGGAGGCGGGAATAGCTGTCCGGGACACCGCTCGGAAACTTGGCCGATAGAGCTTCCCGGGTCATCTGCTCCAAGGCCTGTTGCGGGGAGCGGCCGCTCATCACGATCTCGTCAGGATATTGATAGCCAAGCTCGCGAAGCGAAAAGGTGCAGCGCTCGGCAATGTCGGCGCTGGCGGCGATGGCGTCGGGAAAACGGACGAAGCGGCGCTCCATCTCGGCCACGCATTTCAGATGGCGGTCGGCGAAGCGTTCGCGGCGAAAGCCGAGTTCGTCGATCGTGCATTTGTTGCGGATCGCCGTCACCACGTCCTGGAGCATCCTTTTGTCCGGCGAGTCGTAAAGAACATCGCCGGTCGCAAGGCTGCGCACAGCGAAACGGCGAGCCATGACCTCGAGCCGATGGAGGCGGGTCGCATCGCCGGGACGGCGGCGGAAGCTGAGCGCGAGATGGGAGCGGCTGCCGAAAATGCCGCTTAGCTGGGCAAGCGCGATTTCCGTGGCTTCATCGGGCCGATCGGGAACCAGTGCCGCGACCAATCCCTCCGAATAGGCCGCGACATCCTCCCAGTGAAGGAAGCATTGTCCCTTTTGGCCCTTGCGCGGCTTGGCGCGGCTCTTGCCGATCGTCAGCAGGCGGGTGAGGCGCGACCATGCGGCGCGATCCTCGGGCCAGACCAGAAGCGCGCTGCCGTCCACCAGATCGAGGCGGCAGCCGGCAACGAGGCGAACATTGGTCGCATCGGCGGCGATCGTCGCCCGGACCAGGCCGGCCACCGAATTGCGGTCCGTGATGCCAAGCGCGGAATAGCCCATCAGTGCGGCGGCGGCGAACAGCTCCTCGCAGGATGAGACGCCGCGAAGGAAACTGAAATGGCTGGTCGCGTGGAGCTCGACATAGCTCATGCGAAAATTCCGTGCATGAACCAGCGAAGATCGCCGGTGCGGCCGTCGACCCCATCGCCGCTGCGGAACAGCCAGAAGCGTTGGCCGCCCTCATCCTCGACTTGAAAATAATCGCGGACGCCATGCGCTTCCGCCGTTCGCTTCCACCATTCGCCGTGGATGCGCTCGGGGCCGTCGGCCCGGCGCACCTTGTGCATTTTGCCGCGCCACGAAAAACGAAGCGGCGGCTGGTCGGGCAGCTCGGCGATGACCTTGTCGACCTGCTCAGGATGAGTGAGCAGCCGCACGGGGCGGGGCCATTCGGCCTGCCAGTCGGCCGGCTGGCCAAAAGGAGCAATGCGGCGGACGCTTCGTTCGGGAACGTCGCTCTCGACGGCAGTGCATATAAAGACCTGCGCGGGCCCGATCCTGCTGGCGATGCGGTCGACGATTTCAGGCAAGCTCGTTTCCGCCAGCTCGTCTTCCAGACCGCTCCCGATTTGCCGTGCGGGCAAAGCCTGACAGCGTTCGGCGACCAGATGCATGGCCTCGATGCCGAAACCGGGATCAATCCGTTCGATCTTCATCCCCAGCAGGTGGAGAAGATGTTTCGCATTGCGGCTCGCTCGCGCCATGCCGATGGCGAAGCTTAGCTCCTCGCCGTCAATCCTCTGGCAGATCAGGATCAGCCTGCGCGAAGCGACACCCTGCCGCTCGAGCAGGGCTATCAGTTCCGACACCAGATCGGCCAGCACTTGGGCAATCGCTTCGGCGGATGTGATCGGCTCTAAAAAGCGCAGTGTCACGCGTAGCGGCATCACGGGAATGATCGGATCGAACGGCTCGCCGGCTCTGCCCAAAGCTTGGTCGAGCCGAACGAGCAGGCCCTTCCCCAGGCGCTGGGCAAGCGGCCCTCGCGCCATGCCCATCAATTCGGCGACATTCTCGATCCCGAACCGGCGCGCGGCGGCAAGCGAAGCCTGATCCAGCCGCAGCGCCGCAGGGGCGAGCGGTGCAAGGGCCTGGGCTTCCTCGCCGTTGGGGCAGAGGCAGATCCTCTCCCCGCCAAACCGCGCAAGGCCATGGGCTGCCCCGGTCGTGCCCGCGACGGCCATGCGCGCGCCGAGGCCCAGCCGAGCGCAGAAACGCAGGATGCGCTCGCCCATTCGTCGTTCGCCGCCGAACAGATGGGACACACCGTCAAGATCGAGCCACAAGCCATCTGCGCCCGACAGGGCAGCGCGGGGCGTCCAGCGCCGCGCCGCGAACAGCGCAAGGCTGGCCAGCAAGGCCGCATCGGCTTCCGGCTCGGCCGCCCTGACGTCCAGGCCAGGGACCAATGCGCGAGCCTGGGCCACCGCCATGCCCGGATAAAGGCCCAGCGACCTCGCCACCGGGCAAACCGCGGCGATCGTCATTCGTTGACCTGAGCGATGCTGCGTGACGAGGGGAGCAGGGTCAGGCGGCCCGGCCGAACGCCCGTCGATCCGCCGAAGCCGGTCGATGGGCAGGTTCGGCAGGTAAAGCGAGGCGACCCGCTTCATCTGTTCCCTCCATGATCCATTGATGAGGCTGGCCGCCGCGTTGCCGGGCCAATTCCATGTGCCATCGCGGCCGGGCAATCCCGTTGGTCGGAAGTTCCTGGGAGGACAAGCAACCGATCCGCCACCGGGTTGCAGCCGCCGAGGGCATGACGAAAGGATCTTCCCCGCTGCGCCTCCATCGCCTGACCATCAGTGCCATGGTCGCATTATCCTCGGCGGCTAGTTGAAGCCGGCGCGTGGCCGTCATGGTAGCCCGGCCTATCTCTCCGACGACCGCCGCAAGGCCGCCGCCGCGAAGTCCCTCCTCCATGACGGCAAGCGCCTCATCGTCTCGCCGACACTCGGCATAGATCAAGCGGCGGGGCGCAAGGCCGGCCTGCGCCAATGCCGGTGCGAACAGGTCGTGCCGGGTCACCACCCACAATATCTTGTCGCTTGTGCCTGAAGCGCGCGAAGCGATCCCCGCGGCGAACAAGGTCGCCGCCGCATCGTCGTTGAGACTGGGGCTGCTTCCAGTCGCTTCATGGAGGGCCGCCGTTGCCAGCCCGCCGCCAGCAAGCCGTTGGTCCATCGCAGCAATGCCGAAGGGCAAGCTGCCGCATTCGCCGCTTCGGACCGAGGTTTCAATCGCCCGCACCTCGGCGCGCACGGCATCAAGGTAGGAAGCGGGAGGTGGCGATAACGGTTTCACGGCAGCCTTTACGACTCACTTGTTCCTCTTATGTTCCGCCTATTGGCATGGGTGAGTCAACCCAACAGGGGACGTGCAGGGACGATTTGAGCAGGCTATGAGAGGAATGTGCAATCGTTACCTGCGAGCCGTCGCCCTCGGCCAAGTCCAGGCGGACTTCTCCGAAACCGGCACCCGCTCCGAATCCTTAAGCCCGCAAAAGCCGAGCATTTTACCGCCCTCGCGTCGCTCGACGATCCAGAAGGCGTAGCCATGATCGCGCTGGTAGCCGGCGAGCCGCTCATAGGTGTCGCGCCATTGCTCGAGCGACTGCACGCCACCAAGATAGCGCATCACCGCAGGCGTGTTCATCACCGCGTGAAATGCTTCGCTGTCTTCCTCGCCCCACTCACGCAGCCGCAGCCGCGCGGTCTCCGCGATCACCTCAGGCACGGATCAGGCGTGCCGCGTCGGGGGCGTGATAGGTCAGCACCCCGGTCGCGCCGGCGCGCTTGAAGGCGAGCAAGGTCTCGAGGATCAGCGCGTCGCGGTCGCCCGCGCCGGACGCGGCGGCGGCCTCGATCATCGCATATTCCCCCGACACGGCATAAGCGAAGGTTGGCACGCCGAACTGCCGCTTCACCGCGCTAAGCACGTCGAGATAGGGCAGACCGGGCTTGACCATCACCATGTCGGCGCCCTCGGCGAGGTCGAGCGCGACCTCGCGCAGCGCTTCGGCGGCGTTGGCCGGGTCCATCTGATAGCTGCGCTTGTCGCCCTTGAGCAGCCCGCGCGAGCCGACCGCATCACGGAACGGGCCGTAAAAAGCCGAGGCATATTTGGCGGCGTAAGCCATGATCGCGACGTCGCAATAACCGCCTTGCTCGAGTCCGGCGCGGATCGCGCCGACGCGGCCGTCCATCATGTCCGAGGGGGCGACGATATCGGCACCAGCGGCGGCTTGGACCAGCGCCTGGTCGACGAGCATTTTCGCGGTGTCGTCGTTGCTGACGCAACCGCGAGCGTCGACCAATCCGTCGTGGCCGTGCGCGGTGTAAGGATCGAGCGCGACATCGGTCAGCACGCCGATCTCGGGCACGGCTTCCTTGATCGCCTTAATCCCGCGGCAGATGAGATTGTCGGGATTGAGCGCCTCGCGCGCATCGTCGCTGCGCAGGTTGGCGGGCGTGTAGGGGAAGAGGGCGAGGCACGGGATGCCGAGGTCGCGCGCTTCGCGGGCGCGGTGGGCGAGAAGATCGATGGTCCAGCGGCTTACGCCCGGGAGCGAGGGTATCGGCTCGTCGCAGCCTTGCCCTTCGCAAACGAACAGCGGCCAGATGAGGTCCGACGGATGCAGCCGGTGCTCGGCGAGCATCTCGCGGATCCACGGACTCGAGCGGCCGCGGCGCATGCGCAGGGCAGGAAAGGAAGGATGGGACATCGCCCAGCCCTTACCCGTTCGTGTCGAGCCCGTCGACGACGCCTGCGGTGCCGCTCTGGATAAACTGCGTCGAGACATGCGCGCATCAATGCCCCTCGACTTCGCTCGGGACGAACGGCATGGATGGGGTGTGAGACCCCTCCCCAAGCAAGCCATCCTAGTGGTCAACGCCATGAGCCGCCGCGGGGAAGCCGCGTTCGAGGAGGTGCGGGACAAATTGATCGCCGCCGGGATCGAGCTGATCGAGTCCCACGCCGTTCACGAGCCCGAGGAAATGGACGCGACGGTCAAGGAGGCGATCGCCAAGGCGCCGATGGTCATCCTTGGCGGCGGCGACGGATCGCTTTCGACCAATGTCGATTTCTTCATGGGAGAGGATACGGTGTTCGCGGTCATTCCGCTCGGCACCGCCAATAGCTTCGCCGGCTCGCTTGGCGTTCCCAAGGACATCGACAGCGCGATCGCGGTGATCGCGGACGGCGAGCGCAAACGGATCGACCTTGGCTGCATCGACGGCGATTTTTTCGTCAACGCCGCAGCAATCGGCCTGTCGCCGCTGATCGCGGAAACCGTGCCGCACAATCTCAAGAAATATCTCGGCAAGCTTGGCTATCTGATCTGGGCGGCGCGTATCGCCATCAAGTTCCGCCCGTTTCGAATGTCGATCGAGCATGACGACGGGCGGATAGAAAAAGTGTGGGCGACCGAGGCGCGGATTGCCAATGGCTCGCACCACGGCGGGGTCGAGCTGGTTGAGAGCCAGACCATCGACAGCGGCGAGATCGTCATCCAAGCGGTCACCGGCACGAGCCTGTGGGGGCTGGCGTGGAGCTGGTTCGCAACCCTGTTCAAGCTCAAGTCGCGCCACGGCACGACCTGCGAGTTTCGCGGGCGCAAGATGATCCTCAAGACGCGGCCTAGGTTGAAAATTTCGATCGACGGCGAGATTGCCGCGAAAACTCCGGTGACGGTCAGCGTAGCAAGAGGCGCGATCGAGGTGGCGGCGCCGAGAGAAGGGCAGTTCGACGCCCCGGCGTCACCCCGGCGCTGAGCCGGGGTCCACCTTCTTTCGGCCCGCAATCCAAGTAGGTGGACCCCGGGTCAAGCCCGGGGTGACGAGCCTTACCCCAACCGAGCCAGCGCCGCCGCCAGCCGCTCCGCCTCAGCCGCCCGCGCGTCATGGTCCGCCCTAGCCTTCTCGACCGCCTCGGGTTTGGCCCGCTCGGCGAACGCCGGGTTGGCGAGTCTCGATTTTAGTGAGTCGCGGTCCTTCTCGGCGGCGGCGAACGCTTTCGATAGGCGCGAGCGCTCGGCATCGAGGTCGGTCGCCCCATCGAGCGGGAATGCGATGGTTACCCCTTCCACCACAATCTGGGCCGAACCGGGGGGCACAGCGTCGGCGGCCACCGCCGGCGCGAGCTTGCCCATGCGAGAAAGCGTCGCAGAGTTTTTGTTAAAGCGATCGATCATTGCCGTCTCGCCCCCGATCACCCTGGGGACCAGCGTCACGCTCCATGGAATGTTAAGCTCGGCCCGCATGGCTCGGACTTCGGAGACGATGCTGACGATGCTGTTGATCTGATCGCTTGCCGCAGCATCCGCCTTCGCTTCCGGCACGGGCCAATTGGCGACGATCAGATCATAGGGTCGCGCTCCCATACTGTGCCACAGCTCTTCGGTGATGAACGGCATGAACGGGTGGAGCATGACGAGAATCTGGTCGAACGCCCAGGCGGCGACGACGCGGGTTTCGTCGTCGAATTCGCCTTTAACCAACTCCACATACCAGTCGCATAAGGTGGCCCAGGTGAAGTGGTAGATGGCGCTTGCGGCTTCGTCGAAGCGGAGGTCGGCTAGCGCCTTGTCGAGCTTGGCGAGCGTAACGACGACTTCGCCGATGATCCAGCGGTTCACCGGTAAGGTCGCCTCCGGCGCGGCGATGCTCGTGCTCGCGCCGACGCCGTTGCCCTGGAGGAAGCGCGCGGCGTTCCACAGCTTGGTTGCGAAGTTGCGGTAGCCGGCGAGGCGCGCCTCATCCATCTTGATGTCGCGGCCCTGGCTTTCCATCGCCGCCATGAAGAAGCGCAAGGCGTCCGCGCCATACTGGTTGATCAGGCCGAGCGGATCGACCGTATTGCCCTTCGACTTCGACATTTTCTGCCCCGCCGCGTCGCGGACCAGCCCGTGGAGATAGAGCGTCTTCCACGGCGGCGCCTGCATGAACTCGATCCCCTGCATCGCCATCCGCGCATCCCAGAAGAACAATATGTCGAAGCCGGAGATGAGCACGTCATTGGGGTAATGGCGGGCGAGGTCGTGCGTTTGCTCGGGCCAGCCTAGCGTGGCGAACGGCCAGAGGGCGGAACTGAACCAAGTGTCGAGCACGTCTTCGTCGCGCCGGAGCGTCTTGCCGGGAGCGAGCGCTTCCGCCTGCTCTTCGGTTTCGCCGACGAACACATTGCCGTCCTCGTCGAACCACGCCGGTATTCGATGGCCCCACCACAATTGCCGAGAGACGCACCAGGGCTGGATGTTCTCGAGCCAGTTGAACCAGGTTTTCGACCAGCTTTCGGGCACAATCTTGATCTCGCCCGAGCGGGTCGCTTCGAGCACCGGCTTCACCAGCGCCGCGGCATCGACATACCATTGGTCGGTCAGCCACGGCTCAATCACCACGCCCGAGCGGTCGCCGAACGGGGTCTGGATGGCGCGATCCTCCACGCTAACGAATGCGCCTTCCGCTTCGAGCAGTTCGACCACCGCGGCGCGGGCGTTCTTGGCCGTAAGGCCGAGCAGGGCGTCGGGGATCAGCCCGTCCGCGGTCTGGACCACGCGCGCTTCGGCATCGAACATGTTGAGCATGTCGGCGGCGGCGATGCCGGCGCGCTTGCCGACTTCGAAATCGTTGAAGTCGTGGCCCGGCGTGACCTTGACCGCGCCCGAGCCAAGCTCGGGGTCGGCGTGCTCGTCGGCGACGATCGGGATCAGCCGGCCGGTGATCGGCAGCTTGACCTGCTTGCCGATCAGTTTCGTGTAGCGCTCGTCGCTCGGGTTCACCGCGACCGCCATGTCGGCAAGCATCGTTTCGGGGCGCGTGGTGGCGACGCCGATGTGACCGCTGCCATCCGCAAGCGGGTAGCGAAAATGCCAGAATTTGCCCTGCACCTCGCGCGTCTCGACCTCGAGGTCGGAGATGGCGGTCTTGAGACCCGGATCCCAATTCACCAGGCGCTTGTCCCGGTAGAGCAGGCCCTTGTTGTAGAGGTCGACGAACACCTTGGTCACCGCGGCCGAAAAGCCGGGGTCCATGGTGAAGCGCTCATTGGCCCAGTCGCAGGACGCGCCGAGGCGGCGGAGCTGGCGGGTGATCTGGCCGCCGCTTTCCGCTTTCCATTCCCACACCTTGGCGATGAACTCGTCTCGGCTGTAGTTGGTGCGCTTGTCCTGCTTCTCGGCGAGCT
>JALYQH010000277.1 GCA_030855945.1 Pseudomonadota bacterium
TGACATTTAATCCCGACGAATATGATCTCATCGCGTCTGACATCGGCGCTTACCTCGCGCGGCATCGCGACAAGCAATTGCTGCGGTTTATCACCTGCGGCAGCGTCGATGACGGCAAATCGACGCTGATCGGGCGGCTGCTGTACGACACGCGGCAGATTTTCGACGACCAGATGGCGAGCCTCGAGGCCGACAGCAAACGCGTCGGCACCCAGGGGCAGGACATCGACTTTGCCTTGCTCGTCGACGGGCTCGCCGCCGAGCGCGAGCAGGGCATCACGATCGACGTCGCCTACCGCTTCTTCGCCACCGCGACGCGCAAGTTCATCGTCGCCGACACGCCCGGGCACGAGCAATATACGCGCAACATGGTCACCGGCGCCTCGACCGCCGACGCCGCGGTGCTGCTGGTCGATGCTCGCAAGGGGGTGCTGACCCAGACGCGGCGGCACAGCTATCTCGCGCACCTCGTTGGCATCCGCCGCGTCGTGCTCGCCATCAACAAGATGGACCTGGTCGATTGGGACCAGGGCGCTTTCGACGCGATCGTTGCCGAATATCGCGCCGTTGCCGAGGCGACCGGGGTCGAGCAATGGGCCGCGATCCCGGTGTCGGGGCTGGCGGGCGACAATGTCGCGGCGCGCGGCGCCAATATGGCCTGGTACGACGGCCCGAGCCTGCTCGAATGGCTCGAGACGGTGCCCGTCGAAGCGGCGGACGGCGGCGCGTTCCGAATGCCCGTGCAATGGGTCAACCGCCCGAACCATGACTTTCGCGGCTTCGCGGGCCAAGTCGCGGCGGGGACAATCAAGCCGGGCGACGCGGTGCGCATCCTTCCGTCAGGCCGCAAGACCAGTGTCGCGCGGATCGTCACTAGCGATGGCGATCTCAGCGAAGCGGTTGCCGGCCAGTCGGTGACGCTGACGCTGGCCGATGAGGTCGACTGCTCACGCGGCGATGTCATTGCCGACGCCGTCGATCCGCCGCAGGCCGCCGACCAGTTCGAAGCGACCTTGGTGTGGTTCGATGAGGAGCCGCTGGTGCCGGGGCGCGGTTATTGGATCAAGCTCGCCACTCAGACCGCCACGGCGACCGTCCAGCAGCCCAAATATCAGATCAACGTCAACACCCTCGAGCATCTCGCCGCGCCCGATCTCGAGCTCAACGCGATCGGAGTCGCCGAAGTGCTCGTCGACCGCGACCTGGTGTTCGAGTCATATGCCGACAGCCGGACACTCGGCGGCTTCATCCTGATCGACAAATTGACCAATGCCACGGTCGCCGCCGGAATGCTCCACTTCGCGTTGCGGCGGGCGTCTAACATTCACCGCCAGCCTCTCGACGTCAGCCGCGAAACCCATGCGCGGCTCAAGGGGCAGAAGCCGGCGGTGCTGTGGTTCACCGGCCTGTCGGGCGCGGGCAAGTCGACCATTGCCAACCTTGTCGAAAAGAAGCTCGCCGCGCGCGGGCGGCACACCTTCCTGCTCGACGGCGACAATCTTCGCCACGGGCTCAACAAGGATTTGGGCTTTACGGAGACCGACCGGATCGAGAATATCCGCCGCGTCGGCGAGGTGGCGAAGCTGATGGCCGACGCGGGCCTGATCGTGCTGACCGCCTTCATCTCTCCGTTCCGCGCCGAGCGCGACATGGTCCGGGGCATGATGGCGCCGGGCGAGTTCGTCGAAATCTTTATCGACACCACGCTGGCCGAGGCGGAAAAGCGCGATACCAAGGGGCTCTACGCCAAGGCGCGGGCCGGCGAGCTGGCCAATTTCACCGGCATCGACAGCCCCTATGAGGCGCCCGAACACCCCGACATCCGCATCGACACCAGCGCGATGACCGCCGAGCAGGCCGCCGACGCGATCCTCGCCGCGCTCGACGCGCTGATCATCTAATTCCACTGGAGTTCATTTCGGCTCCCGACGGCTACTTGTCAGCGGAACGGAAGCGCGCCTTTCACGGTTATCGACACGCTGGACGCGATGCCGAGCAAACATTACGGTCGTGCAACCAAGCTCGGCAAGGGAAGGGGTAACATGAAACGCCTATTGATTGCGGCGATGATCCTCTTTCCGGCGCCCACCGCCGCGTACGCGCAGGAAAAGGAAAACCTGCGCGTTCGAGTCGGGCTGGGGGCGCAGCTCCGGCCGGACTATTACGGCGCCGACGAGCGCGAAGCCGCGCCCCTGTTTGACCTGGACATCGCGCGCGGCGACGATCTTTTCAAATTTGAAGCGCCCGATGACCGCTTCAGCATTGCGCTGATCAACAAGAATGGATTTTCGTTCGGTCCAGCGGCGAGCATCGCCAGCGGCCGCAAGGATTCCGATGTCGGCGCCCCGCTGGGCAAGGTGAAAACGACCCTCGAGGCCGGGGCCTTTGCGCAATATCAGCT
>JALYQH010000278.1 GCA_030855945.1 Pseudomonadota bacterium
ATCGCAGACAGGGGAGGAGGACCCGCTCGTCCTGGTCGAGGAGCCGGCGATTGCCGAGGCGGTCGCGGAGATGGCCGAGGCTCATCGTTCGCGCGAACAGATTTCGCCCGAGGAGGCGGCGCTGCGCGAAGCGCTCGAGCGGGCCGAGCCGGAGGCGACCGCGGCGATCGAGCGCGAGGACTTTACCGCGGCGATGACCACGTTGGCCTCGCTGCGCGCGCCGATCGATGCCTTCTTCGACAAGGTGATCGTCAACGACCCCGACGCGGATATCCGCGCGCGGCGGCTGAACCTGCTGCTGCGCTTCCGCGACGCGGTTGGCCGCGTCGCGGACTTCAGCAAGATCGAGGGCTAGAGCTTTCGGTCGTCGACCGTGTCGCGGTCGTCGCGCACCCCGTCATGGTCGCGGTCCTAGTTGCGCGGATCGCGGATCTGATCGCGGTCGTCGACGCCGTCGCGATTGCGATCCTTCGCCGCGGCGCCGCGCAGGCTGTCCTGCTCGCGCCATTCCTTTTCGCGTTGCGAGAAGCTCTTCTCAAGCTCGGCGCGACGGTCGGCTTCGCTGTTGTAGCGCTGCTTCCACTTGCGTCCCCCGCCCGAGAACAGGAAGCCGCCGATCAGCAGCCCGAGGACGAAGATGAGCGCGACGATGACCCACTGGTCGGAAGTGAAGCTGAGCATGGCATATCCCCTGTTGAATCCATGACCTCAACCGTTCGGCGCGCCAATGCGTTCCCGAAACGAAAATCGCCGCCGCTCCGAAGAGCGACGGCGATCCTTCTCCCCCGGTGAGGGAAACTCAGGCTCCGCCGATAAAGCTGTCCGAGATGGCGCAGGCCGCCGGGCCGAGGATGACGATGAACAGCGTCGGCAGGATGAACAGGATCAGCGGCACGGTCATGATCGCCGGCAGGCGCGCGGCCTTTTCTTCGGCGCGCATCATCCGCTCGTTGCGGAATTCGGCCGACAGCACGCGCAGCGCGGAGGCGAGCGGGGTGCCGTATTTCTCGGTCTGGATCATCGTCGTGACGACGCCCCGCACAGCTTCGAGATCGACGCGGGTCGCGAGATTTTCAAAGGCGTTGCGGCGCTCGTTGAGAAAGCCGAGCTCGATCGCGGTGAGGCCGAATTCGTCGCCGAGCTCAGGGTAGGCCTTGCCCAATTCCTTGGCCACGCGATTGAACGCGGCGTCGACGGTAAGTCCGGCCTCGGCGCAAATGACGAGCAGATCGAGCGCGTCGGGAAGCCCCTTGCGGATGGCGTGACTGCGCTTCTTGACCTTGTTGCTAAGCCAGAGATCCGGAGCCTTGTAGCTGAGCACCAGCGTGCCCGCAACGAAGCCATATTTCTTGACGCCCGACCAGTCGGGGAAGAAGTCGATGACATAGATTAGAACGACCGCGCCGATGCCGAGCACGACCGGCATCACGAAGCGCGCGAAGATGATGAAGAAAGCGAGATCCTTGGCGCGGATGCCGGCCTGTTGGAGGCGCGTCTGAGTCTTCTTGATCTGGTCGTCCTGGAGCATCTTGAAGCTCGACAGGATGCCGCGCACCCTGTCCGCCGCCAGATTCTTGTTGGTCAGCGTCTTGCGCTTGTTGGTCGACGCGACAATGCCCGCCTTCAATTGCTCGCGGCGGTCGTTGAGCGCCTTGACGCGGCGCGCCATCGGATCCTTGACCGTGGTCGCGGCGTAGATTGCGGTCAGCACGGCCATCGCGGCGACCGCGCTCAGCACGGTCGCGACCCAGATGACGTCGACGCCGAGGAGGGTGGGATTGGCATTCATGACAGCTTGACCCTCAAATCTCGAAGTTGATCATCTTGGCCATGATGAACACGCCGATGGCCATCCACAGCATCCCCCCGAGGCCCGCGACGATCAGCCGCTGGTCGGTGAAAAAGCCGCCGAGGTAAGCGGGGTTGACCATGTAGACGAGCCCGAACACGATGAACGGCAAGGCACCGATGATCATCGCCGAAGCCTTGGATTCGGAGCTCATCGCGCGAATCTTGAGCTTCATCTGGGCGCGTTTGCGAAGCACGTCGGCGAGGTTCGAGAGCGTCTCGGCAAGATTGCCGCCGGTCTCGCGCTGAATCGCAAGCGTGATCACGAAGAATTGGAACTCGGGCGTGCCGAGGCGGTCGGCGGTATCCTGAAGCGCGGCCTCCATCGTGCGACCGATCTTCATCTTGTCAGATACGATCCGAAACTCGATTCCGACCGGACCCTGAAGCTCGGCGGCGACAATCCCGAGCGTCTCGGTAATCGGCAGGCCCGAACGAAGCCCGCGCACCATCAGCTCGATCGCGTCGGGAAAGTTGGACGTGAACTTGGCGATGCGCCGCTTGATCATCTTGCCGATGAAAAAGTGGGGCAGGCCGAAGCCCACGAAGCAGCCGGCGAAGAAGGCCAGCAGGAACGGCGCCCCCTTGATCGTTAGCAGCGACATGACGAACAGGCCAAGCCCGATCGAGATCATGCCATATTTGGCAAGGCTGATCGACTTGCCGGTCTGCTCGAGCCGCTTGCGCAGCAAGGCCGGCTTTGGAATCAGGGTGGAAAAGACTCCTTCGACGCGGCTTTGGCGCGCCGCCATCAGCTTGCGGATTTGGGCGTGAGCGTTGGCCGCCAGGACGCCGTCGGCATGGCGTTCCTTGAGTAGCTCCAAGCGCCGCTTGAGCGACTTCGACGGGCTTGGCCCGCTGAACGCCATCGCGCCGAGGAACAGCGCGGCGGCGGCGCACAAGATCAGGAGTATCCCAAACTGCATCACTCAAGTCCCGTCTGTTGCTGACCGGCGGGGAAGCGGGCGGGTGCCCGTGCCCCTGCCGGTCGGATCGTCAAGCGGCCTGCGCCGTCTTCGGCTTGGACAGCATCGATTTCAGATTATTGACCAGCGACTTGCCGCCGGTCGCGGCCTTGATCTCGCTTGCCGCGCCGTCATCGCTGGCATGGCTCAGCACCATGTTCGACAAAGCGGTAAACGGCCCGGCGAGCTTGCCGGTCGCGATTTCGGCCATGGGCTTGCCAAGCTTGGCGGCCTGCGCGGCGGTCTTGGCCTCATCGGGGAAGACGATGTCGATGCTGCGCTCGATCGATTGCTCGAAATCCTTCTTAGAGATTTCGAGTGCGCCGCCCGATGGCACGCGGTTCGACACGACGATGACCTTGGTCTGCGGCGCATTCGATTTCAGCCAGGCGAGGATCCGGATCGTGTCGCGGGTCGCCGCCAGCGTCAGTTCGCTCACCACGACCGCGACATGAGCGTCATGGACCATGTGCGGATATTGAATGAGCATGTGGCGCGGCAGGTCGAGCACGGTCGATTCGAACGCGTTCTTCATCTCTTCCTGGAGCTGGAAATAAGCAGTGCCGTCGGTCAGCAGCGGCTGGTTGATCGGCGCTTCCGCCGACAGCACCGACAGGCGCTCATTGGCGCGAACCATTGCCCGCTCGATGAACAGGCCATCAATGCGGCTCGGGTTCTCGATCGCGTCGGTCAGGCCGCGGCCGGGCTCGAGGTCGAGCGCCAGCGCGCCGGTGCCGAAATGGACGTCGAGATCGAGCAAGGCGGTCGTGCGATGCGCTTTCTCGCCAAGCAGCCAAGCGAGGCTGGTGGCGATGGTCGAGGCGCCAACTCCGCCGCGGACGCCGATGACTGCGGTCATTACGTGCGGCTTGTCGACCTGGGTCTCGCCGCGGGGTCCGGACAGGATCGACTGGGCATGGGCGAAGGTATCGCGCAACTGGTCGACCGTGAACGGCTTCAAGAGATAGTCGTGGATCCCGCTGGCGACGAGGTCGCGGTAGAGGCGGACGTCGTTGACTTGGCCCGACGCGATGACGATCGTGCCGGGCTCGCACACTTCGGCGAGCGCGTTGATGTCATTGAGCGGATCGGCGGATTCCGACAGATCCACGAACAGGATGTTCGGGCTTGCCGAGACCGACAGCGACTGAACCGCGTTGCGCAGCCCGCCCTTGTTGACCTTCTCCGGTGACCAGCCATGCTCGACCGCGACCGGGCGCAGCATGTCGGCCGTCGCTTCGTCGCAGACGAAGGCGGTGAACGGGTCGCGGAGACCCGCGCGTGCATGAAACGGAGCGTTCATCGTCAATTGCCCTTCGTGCTGATGTCCTGAAGACCGGACTGGCCTGTCGGGACAGCCTTGCGATAGGAGTCTAGCGCCTTGATCGAGGTGCGGTTGTCGCCGACGCCGCTGCCCTCGCGCCCGTAGATCAGGTCCCCGGGGTTGGCGATCATCGCCGCGAGGTTGCTATTCACGCCGCAACCGAGGTTGGGCATTTGCGAATGGCCGAAAGTCGGTTGCGAGGGCCGCTCCCAATTGGGGCAGTTGGGGACCGTTGCCCGAGTCCGCGCGACAACCACCCGGGCCACGCCCTGGGGAACGGCGCCTGGTGTCATCGGCGCGCCCGCGGCAATCAACATCCCGTAATTGCCGGCAACGCTGGCGATCTGCTCGCGCACGCCATAGGCACCGGGCGCGTCGACGTAGATGGTATCGCCGTAGCCAAGTTCGAGGCTGCGGAACCAGGCGTCGAGCCGAGCGGCTTCCATGTCCTGCAGCAGGCCATCGGGGGCGGCGAGGTCGAACGCATAGTCGGCGCGCGTGACCACCGGAACGTTAAGCACGGACACGCCGCGCTCGGGATGATCGGGAACGACGCGAGCGGCGGTCGTCTGGCAAGCGCCGAGCATCGACGCCACGGTCAGAAGCAAGATATTACGGGTCATCGATCGATCCTTCGGTTGCACGGGCCCGGTCACAGCTTGAAGCCGGGCGCGGCGGCGACGGGCGCCGCGACGACTGAGCGAGCCGCGGGAACGGTGGGGCCGGAACGGCTGCTGTAGGTTTGACCTTCGAGCACCATTCCGCCGGTCGTCGGCGAGCGATATCCGTCGGTGGGCAATGCAAGTTGGCCCGATACCGGTCGCACCAGATAGGGTGTGACGATGATCACCAACTCGGTTTCCGAACGGCGGTAGCTGGTCGACCTGAACAAAGCGCCGAGGATCGGGATGTCGCCGAGGAACGGGGCCTTTTCGATATTGTTGGTATTGGAGTTGCGCAGCAGGCCCGCGATCATGAAGCTCTGACCGGAGCCCAATTCGACCGTGGTTTCGGCGCGGCGGGTAGTCAGCGCCGGAACGTTGAAGCCGTTGAGCCGAAGCGAGCCCTCGTTCGACAATTCGCTAACCTCGGGGCGGACGCGCATCGAAATGCGGCCGTCGGCGAGAACGATTGGCGTGAAGGCCAAACCGACACCATATTGCTTATATTCGATCGTGACCGAGCCCTGCTCCTGCGACACCGGGATCGGAAACTCTCCGCCGGCAAGGAAGCTCGCGGTCTCGCCCGACAAAGCGGTCAGGTTCGGCTCGGCCAGCGTCGTGACGAGGCCGTCGCTTTCCGCGAGGTCGAGAGTCCCGATCAGATCAAGGCCGAGAAATTTGCGCGCCAGCCCCAGGGTGGTGCCACCGGGGATGCCTGCGACGCTGAACGGATTGCCGGCGACGAGGCCGCTCCCTTGCTCGATTCCGAAGCTGGTGCCGCCGGTCGCGTCCTGTGTGAAGAGATTGACGCCGATCGACTTGACCAAGCTGCGGTTGACCTCGGCAATCCGCACCCGCAGGTTGACCTGGAGCGGCGTTGCCGAGCGCAGCCGGCTAACGACCTGAGTGGTTTCGCCGACATAGGCCTGCACGAGGCGCTGCGCCTCGGCGACATCATCAGGCGAGCCGACCGTGCCGGTGAGCAGGACCAGATTGTTCATCGGCGTTGCCTGGATGCTCGCTTCGGGCATCGCCAGACGCAGCATTTCGCTGACCGAGCCGAGATTGGTGCCGACGCGGACGTTCGCGGCATAGACGGTGCGACCCGCTTTGTCGGTTGCGTAGACGGTGGTCTCGCCAGCCGACTTGCCGAACACGTACAGCTGAGTCGACGAGCGGACCTGGATGTCGGCGATGCCGTCGTTGGCCACGAACACGTCGGACATCGGCGACGACAGGCGAACCAGCGTTCCGGTGTTCTGCGACAGGTTTAGCGTCTCCGACGGACGCGCGGCTTGCGCGGCGGCAGGAGCGGGGGCCACGACGGCGACGCCGCCGAGACCGAGGGCCATCGCGGCGAGGGCAGTGCCCAGGCGCGCGCGGCGGCGGATCAATTTGCTAGTCATCTTAACGAGCTCCCACGGGAACGAGGGTGACGGTGTTGCCGCGGGCGACCCGGACCACCGGACCGGTCACGGCCGGCGGGCTATCCTGGCTCAGGGTACGAACAGCGCCCGCCAGATTGTTGACGGCCTCGACCCGCGAGTCGGTGCTGGCGGCCTTCGCCGGCACGCTGCTCCGCTGGAAACGCGAGACGTCGCCGCCGGTGGTGTAAGTGGTGTTGGTGTCGACCGGACGATTGGCCACCGCGAGGAGCATTCGGCGCTCGTCGGCCGGATTGGTGCCGGCGGGGACCTTGACTTCACCGGCCGCAACGGCGCGCTCGAGCTCGGCGCTATTGTCCGCGATCGAGCGCAGCGACAGGCTGAGGGACCCCATCGACTGGGCGACAGCGATCTTTTCCGAGATTCGCGGAGTGGCCTCGAAAGTCACGGTGGCAAAGGTCTTGACCTCGGTCTTGCCCTCGGCATCCTTGCTGTCGGTGCGCTGGTCGGTGGCGAGCACGCGCAGGTTGCGCACGATCGTCTCCGACACCTTTAGCGGTTGGCCATCGCCGCCGCCCGCGACCGTTTGGGTCAGGACCATGTCGACCCGGTCGCCCGGGAAAATGAAGCCCGCGACGCCGCTGGTGTTCGAGACGGGAACGGTCACTGCACGCATGCCCGGCCCGAGCGCCGCGGCGAGGAAGCCGCGATCGTTGGGACCGACCAGCGAGCCCTTGGTGATCGGCTGACCGGCGGTGATCGGGTTGCGAACGACCGTTCCGATCATCTTGGCCGGATCGCTGTCGGGCGCGCCCTCGGTGTAATAAGCGTTCTGGACGAGTTCCTGCGGCCAGGCCTGATAGGCGAGGCTTTCGGCGTCGATGAGCGTGCCCACCGGCAAGGCCTTGCGGGCGACCAGGACCTTTGGACCTAGCGGCACCGCTGGCGCCGCGTTGGCGCTCTCCGCCCCGGCCCCGGTAAACATGTTCTTGGCCATGACCGCAGTAACCACCGCGATGACCAGCGCTCCGATAAGCAGCGCGACTTTCTTCACGTCCATGGCGATTACGCCTCCCCTAAAGGGTTCACCCTCAATGTCCGCAGACCATCAGGCAAATTGGTTAAGAAACCGTTGGGCGAGTAGGAACAGCCCGCCGAATGCGATCGCGACGCCGTACGGAACCTCCGGACGGCCTTCGCTTTTTTTGGCCCGATGAACCACCATCACGAGCAGGGTAAGCACCCCGCCGGCGAGCGACATCAGCACGATCAGAAAGACGGTGTCGCCGGGCGCGAACCACAAAGCGAGCGCGGCGGCAAGCTCGACGTCGCCGCCGCCCATTGCCCCCAGATAGAAGGCCAGCGCGAACAGCAGGAACACCCCGGCCGCGACTCCGACGCGAATCGCCGCGTCAGGCCACAGGTCGGTCCCGGTCGCCCACCAGAATAATGGCGCCATCAGCGCGATCGCCAGATTGAGCCGGTTCGAGATAGTGTAGGTGCGCACGTCGCCGACCGCCGCCCACACCAGCATCGCGGCGAGCAGGATGGACAGCGCATCGGTCAAAGTCTCGTGGTTCATCGGCCCCCTCTAGACGGCGTGGCTTATCAAACCGTAACCACGCCGGCTGATGGTGAATGCAGATGTCCTGATCGTCGGTGGCGGGATTGCCGGAGCCAGCCTCGGTGCCCGCTTGGCGCGCGACGCGCGGGTCGTGCTGATCGAGGCCGAGGACCTTTGCGGGCGCCACGCAACCGGTCGATCGGCCGCTTTCTGGCAAGCGAGCCTCGGCGGCAACACGCCCGAGCGCCGGCTGAGCCTGGCATCAAAGCCGATGTTCGACGACGGCTGGCCGGGCGCTTCGACGCCTTTGCTTCGCCGGCGCGGAGCGCTGCATCTTACCGGCCCGTGCGGCGAGACGATGGGAGAGGGCGAAGGGCTTGCCGGCGACTATGCGTCGGTCAGGCTCGACCGCTGCGCACTCGACCGGCTCGTCCCCCGGCTCCGCGAGCAATGGACCGGAGCCTGGCTCGAGGCGAGCTGCGCCGACATCGAGGTAGCGGCGTTCCATGCTGCCTGCCTGTTGGCGATCCGGCGCAACGGCGGGGAAGTGAGGACGGATGCCGCCCTGATTTCGGCACATCGAAGCGGCGAGGTCTGGCAAGTCGATACAAGCGCCGGGCCGATTGAAGCGTCGATCCTCGTCAATGCTGCAGGTGCCTGGGCCGATGACGTCGCCACCGGAGCCCGAGTGGCGCCGCTCAGCGTCGAACCGCGGCGCCGGACGGTGGTCCAATTGCGGGTCGGCCGGCGCGGACTGCGCGACCTGCCGCTGGTGACCGACCTCCACCAAAGCTTCTATTTCAAGGGCGAGGGGGACAATAGCGTATGGGTATGTCCGCTTGACGAGACCCTGGTCGACCCGTGCGACGCGGCCCCCGAGGAGATTGACGTGGCCATGGCGATCGACCGGTTCGAGAAAGCGGTCGATTGGCCGGTCGAAGCGGTCGAGCGCAAATGGGCCGGGCTGCGGACTTTCGCCCCCGACCGGCGGATGAAATTCGGTTTCGACCCCGAGGTCGAAGGATTTTTCTGGTGCGTTGGGCAGGGCGGCATGGGCATCCAGACGGCGCCGGCCGCATCTCTGCTCTGCGCCAGCCTGATCAGGGGAGAGCCGCTTCCCAAGGAGCTGGCAGGAATTGATCCGGCGGAATTTGCCCCAGGCTTGTCAATGAACCGAAATTATTGACCTACCGAGCGCCGCGCCTCGGCGGCCGCGCAGGC
>JALYQH010000329.1 GCA_030855945.1 Pseudomonadota bacterium
GAGCCGGTCGACGATGAAAAAGCGGTTGCTCTCCTCGATCCCCAAAGGAGCGGTCGTCAGGCGGCGCTCGCGGAGCCAGTCGGCGACCAGGCGAAGCGGTTCCTCATGCTCGTCCCAGGTGCGGATTTCGGCGGGGATGGCGAGGCTCTCGGCGACCGACGGCTTTTCGAAGAAGGGCGTGACGATGATCGGCTCGCCCACCGCCGGGATCAGCGCGGCGGTCAGCCGTTCCGACCGGCTCCAGCGCACGCCGGTAAAATAATCGAGGCTCGCGCCGGGCTCGATCAGGATCGCGCCGAGGCCGTGACGCGCCATCAAGGCGCGCGCCTTGGCGAGGCGACCGAGACGCTCGGCCGGCGTGATCGCAGGCGGCAGCGCGGCGCTACCCGGCGCTGCGGCTAAGCGATGCGGAAACGCTGCCGCGGCGCCGAGCGCTAGGCTCCCACCGATCATATCGCGACGTCCGACACGCATTCTTCCACCCTCTTCGATCAATCCACCGGGAAGTTGTTGCATGCGCGAAGGCGATGCGCCAGCAGCCGCGAATGTTCGGTAACCAGCAATCGGCGCCGCGCGGCGGCCGCCCCGGGACGCGCGAAACGGTCGCGCTACTCGCCGGCCTGATGGCGCTAAACGCCTTCGCCATCGACGCCATGATCCCCGCCCTCCCCGCGCTCGGCGAGGAGCTTGGAGTTGCCGATGACAACCGCCGGCAGTTGGTGGTCGTCGCCTACATGCTCGGCTTCGGCGTCGGGCAATTGTTCTGGGGCCCGCTCGCCGATCGTTTCGGGCGCAAGCCGATCCTCGCCGTGGGGGTCGCGCTCTACACCGGCTTCGCCTTGCTGTGCGGGGTGGCCGCAAGCTTCGACCTGCTGATTGCCGGGCGCGTCGCAATGGGCGCCTCCGCGGCGGTCACCCGCGTGCTGGTCATCGCCATGGTCCGCGACCTGTTCGAAGGCGAGGCAATGGCGCGGATCATGAGCCTGGTGTTCATGGTCTTCATGCTGGTGCCGGTGCTCGCGCCGAGCATCGGCCAGGCAATTTTGCTGGTGGCGCCGTGGCGCGCGATCTTCCTACTCCTTGCCGGCTACGGCGTGGTTATGTTTCTATGGAGCTTCGTGCGATTGCCCGAGACTCTCCACCCCGAATATCGCCGGCCGCTCGATCCCGGGAACATTGCGCGAGCCGCGCGCAAGGCCTCGGTCGACCGGCTTTCGCTTGGCTACACGCTGGCGATGACCGCCATCTTCGGCGGGCTGACCGCCTACATCGCTTCGATCCAGCAGATCGTGTTCGACGCGTTTCGGGCGCCGGACATGATCGGTCTGGTCTTCGCCGGGGTCGCCGCGCCGATGGCGCTCGCTAGCTGGGGCAACAGCCGCGTCGTCGGGCGCTACGGGCTGCGGCGCGTTGGCCATGCCGGGCTGCTGGCGTTCGTCGCCATTACCGTCGGCCATGCCACGCTGGCGCTGGCGATCGACGAGCCCTTGTGGCTGTTCGCTACGCTGATGGGGGTGACGATGATGGCCTTCGCTTTCACCACCTCCAACTTCGGGACGCTGGCGATGACCAACATGGCCGCGATCGCGGGCACCGCCTCGTCGGTTCAGGGCGTCGCGAGCACCATCGGCGGAGCCCTCATCGGACTGGTCATCGGCCAGGCATTCGATGGCAGCGCGCGTCCGTTCCTGGTCGGGCTCGCGGCATGCGGCGTGGTCGCGCTGGCGCTGGTGTGGTGGACCGAGCGCGGCCGCCTGTTCGGCGGGATCGACCCGGTCACCACCTGACGCAAGAAGGGCGCCCCGCCAGGGAAGCCCTTCCAAATAGTCCATAGCGAAGACTATTCGTCGTCGCCCTCTTCCGGCCCGACCATCAAAGCTTCGGCGACTTCGGCGGTCTTGCCGCGCACCGCATTTTCGATCTTGATCGCCATGTCGGGATTTTCGGTCAGGAAAATCTTGGCATTCTCGCGGCCCTGGCCGATGCGGGTCTAATCATAGCTGAACCAGGCGCCAGACTTGTCGACGATCCCGGCCTTGACGCCCAGGTCGAGGATCTCGCCGACCTTCGAAATGCCGACGCCGTACATGATATCGAACTCGACCTGCTTGAACGGCGGCGCCACCTTATTCTTGACCACTTTGACCCGCGTGGTGTTGCCGACGATATCGTCGCGGTCCTTGATCTGACCGGTGCGGCGGATGTCGAGCCGGACCGAGGCGTAGAATTTAAGCGCATTGCCGCCGGTCGTGGTTTCGGGATTGCCGTACATCACGCCGATCTTCATGCGCAGCTGGTTGATGAAGATGACGGTGCACTTCGAACGGCTGATCGAGCCGGTCAGCTTGCGCAGCGACTGACTCATCAGCCGCGCCTGGAGCCCGACGTGGCTGTCGCCCATCTCGCCTTCGATCTCGGCCCTCGGGACCAAGGCTGCGACCGAATCGATCACCAGCACGTCGATCGCGTTGGAGCGGACCAGCGTGTCGACGATCTCGAGCGCCTGCTCGCCGGTATCGGGCTGCGAGACGATCAATTCGTCGATGTCGACGCCCAGTTTCTTCGCATAGCCGGGGTCGAGCGCATGTTCCGCGTCGACGAAGGCGGCGGTCCCGCCGGTCTTCTGCGCTTCGGCGATGACGTGGAGGGCGAGCGTGGTCTTCCCCGAGCTTTCCGGCCCATAGACCTCGATCACCCGGCCACGCGGTAGGCCGCCGACGCCGAGTGCGATGTCGAGCCCGAGGCTGCCGGTCGAGATCGTGTCGATCTCGATCTTCTCACGGCTGCCGAGCTTCATTGCCGAGCCCTTGCCGAACGCGCGGTCGATCTGCGCGAGCGCCGCTTCCAATGCCTTTTGACGATCCGTGCTCACGCTTTGCCCCACTTTGTCGACGACCTTGAGTTGCGCTGCCATGACCTTCATCCCTGCGTCAATCGGGCGGCCCATCGCCTTCCCGTGAGCGACTCGCTGTATATGGTTTGTTCCATGAGAACAAGTAGGGAACGGACGAGCACGAAACCAGCCCTACTTGCTTGATCCCCCGAGCGCGTTCATCGCCTCGCGCATCGCCTGCTGGAACTCCGGCCGAAGGTAAATATCATTGTGACCCGCGCCGCCGATTGTCCGGTCATAAGCGAGATTGGGCACTATCCGGCGCAGCGCCTGCGTCCGGGCCGGGCGAATCAGCGAGTCGCGTTCGCCGGCTATCAACGCCACCGGCACCTGCTCATTCTTGAGATAGGCGGCGGTGTCCAATTCATGCTCGAAGAAGGCGGCGACCGGAAGCCACGGATAAAGATCGCTCGCCGCGGCCTTCAACGAATCGAACGGCGTGACCAGGATCAGTCCATCGACAGGGCGCCGCCCTGCGAGACTTGCGGCGATCGCGCTTCCAATGCTGAATCCGACCGCGATCGTGCGGTCCGGCTTGACCCGGCCGACGGCGAAGTCGTGGACGATCGGCGCATCGGCGACCAACGCATCGGCTGACGGGCTGCCGGTCGAAGGGCTATAGCCCCGATAGTGAAAGACGATGACGTCGGCTTCGGGAAAGACCGAATGGAGGTAGGCGGCTGCGTCGGCGCCGTTCCACCCATTTCCACCGAAGCCGAGGACCAGAGTGCGTGGCTTCGGCGCTGCGGCAACCCGCGGGATATGGATCCCGTGGAGCATATTGCCACCGGACGTTTCGACGCTGACGCGGATCGATGCGCGAGGCAGCGGCCCCGCGGGGGCCACTGCGTGCGTTGGAAAGACAAGCCGGGTTTGAAAGGATATCATCAGCAGCAGGAAGATGAAAAGGATCGCAAGCGGGACGAGGATTCGCTTGAGCAGATCCTGGCTACCCGACGGTCGTCAAAGCGGCGTCGATGATCGGCGAGACGCGGTCGATCGTATAGGGCTTCTCGATCATCGGCGTGTCGGCGAACTCAGCCGGCGGCGGCTCGACGTGACCGCCCGACGCAAGCACGAACGGAATGCCCTTGGCGCGCAGCGCGGCGGCGACCGGCCATACGCTTTGGCCTTTCAGATTGACGTCGAGGATGGCGAGGTCGAACGGCTTTTCGGCGACTGCTTCGAGTGCCTCCCCGACCGTTTCGCACGGCCCCGCGACCTCATGCCCGAGGGACAGGATAAAGTCCTCGAGCATCATGGCGATGAGCGGTTCGTCTTCGACGATCAGGATGCAACGAGGATCGGGCATAGCCACGTGAATAGCAGCCGTTTCGGCTGAGGAAAGACCTATTTCCCTGTGTCGAGTGC
>JALYQH010000162.1 GCA_030855945.1 Pseudomonadota bacterium
GCGAGACGCTGATCCTGCGCAAGATCGTTCTGCCGACGCTGCGCCCGATCCTGGTGACGCTGGCGCTGTTCATCTTCCTCAGCAGTTGGAACGACTTCATGTGGCCGCTGATCATCCTTGCCGACCAGGATTTGTACACGTTGCCGGTCGCGCTTGCGGCCTTGTCGCGCGAGCATGTCCAGGACAATGAGTTGATGATGGCCGGGTCGGTGGTGACGGTACTCCCGGTGCTCGTTCTGTTCCTCGTGCTCCAGCGCCAATATCTCGACGGACTGCTCGCCGGAAGCGTCAAGGGGTGAGGCGGTTCGCGATCGTCCTCGCCGCGCTGCTGATCGGCGCGGCGCCGGCGCCTGAGCCGATATTTGCCGACGCCATGGAGTCTGCCTCGCGGTGGCCAGCGGAAGGGTCCGACAGCGTCCGCGCATCGGGAGCGGCGGTCCCCGGGGCGAACGGCAAAGCGGTCGAGATGCGCTACGATTATGGCCGCGTGTCGGGCTATGCGTTCATGCGCCGCCCGGTCGCGCTGACGCTGCCGCGCAATTACGAAATCCGGTTCAAGATGCGTGGCACCGGCGGGCGCAACGACCTGCAGTTGAAGCTGACCGACGGCGACAATGTATGGTGGAAGACGTGGCGAAACCATCGTCCTCCGACCGAGTGGCAGGACGTGGTCGTTCCTGCCGGGGAGATCGGCTTCGCCTGGGGCCCGGCGAGCGACAAAACCCTGCGCCGCGTCGACGGGATCGAGTTCGTAATGGCGCGCAACCGCGACGGCGGGGCGGCCAGCCTGGCGATCGACGATTTGCGGATCGTGCCGCTTCCCGGCGCGCCGACCGCCGCGCGTCCTCCGGAAGAGAGCGTCAATGACGCTTTGTCCGTTGTGGCGAAGCGGAGTCCTCGCGGCGCCTTCCCGCGCGCCTTCCTCGGCGAGCAGCCCTATTGGACGCTGGCGGGAAGCGATGGCGGCAAGATCGCCGCACTGATCAGCGAGGACGGCGCGATCGAGCCGGCCAAGGGCAGTTACTCGATCGAGCCGGTAGTGATTGATCGCGGCAAACGGTTCGACTGGGCCAATGTCACGGCGCGCGTGTCGCTGGCCGAGGGCAAGCTGCCGATCCCCACGGTTCACTGGACGGCGCCGGGCTTCCGGCTCGACACGACGCTGCTCGCCGACAGCGCCGGGCGGGCGGCGCTCGCCGGTTACGTCCTCACCAATACGGGCGCGGCGCGGCGGACGATCGAGCTCCGGCTCGGGGTGCGGCCGTGGCAGGTCAATCCGCCCGCGCAATTCCTCGCCCAGCAGGGCGGGCACAGCCCGATCTCGCGGATCGTCCGCGAGGGGCGGCAACTGCTCATCACCCAGCCGCAGACCGGGGGTGACGCGCCCAAGACTCGGCTGCTGATCGCCTCGCGAGAGCCCGCGGTGGTGATCGGCGCGCTATCGTCGGGCCCCGCGATGGCCACCGCCGACCTCATCTACCGCCTCGACATCGCACCGGGAAGAAGCGAGCGGATCGTGCTGACCATGCCCGGCCAATATGGCGCGGCGCCCCCGTGGGAGGTCGCGTTTCGCGACACGCGCGATCACTGGCGCGAGGTGCTCGGCCGAGTGTCGATCAAGGTGCCGCCGGCCAAGCAGGACTTCGCCGACACCATCGCGACGACCTTCAGCCAGATTCTCACCAGTCGCGACGGGCCGATGCTCAAGCCCGGCACCCGCAGCTATGACCGGGCGTGGATCCGCGATGGCGCGATGATGGGCGAAGCCTTGCTGCGGATGGGCCGTGCCGATGTCGCGCGCGATTTTTCCAATTGGTACCGCGCGCATCTGTTCGACAGCGGCAAGGTGCCGTGCTGCGTCGATTTTCGAGGTGCCGATCCGGTCCCCGAAAATGACAGCCAGGGCGAATATATCTTCATGGTGTCGCAGCTATACCGCTTCACCGGCGACCGCGCCGCGCTGGAGCGCGACTGGCCGGCGGTGCTTGGCGCGGTGCGCTACATGGACAAATTGCGGCTGTCGGAGCGTACCCCGGCCAATCTACCGCCGGGCAGGCGAATGCTTTACGGGCTGATGCCGCCGTCGATCAGTCACGAGGGCTATTCGGCCAAGCCGCAGTACAGCCTGTGGGACGATTTCTGGGCGCTGCGCGGCTATCGCGACGCTGCCGAATTGGCGCGGCTACTGGGCAAGCCCGAAGCAGCTGCGGTCGCCGCGTCGCGCGACCAGTTTGCCGCCGATCTCCACGCCGCCATCCTCGCCGCGCGCGACCATTGGAAAATTGCCTACATCCCCGGCGCGACCAGCCTCGGCGATTTCGACGCGACCTCGACGACCATCGCCCTCGACCCGGGCAATGAGCAATCGCGGCTCGACCAGGCGATGCTCCGCGCGACCTTCGAACGCTATTGGCGCGAGTTCCAGACCCGCGCGGCGGGAACGCGCGAGTGGAAAGACTATACGCCCTATGAGACGCGGACGATCGGCAGCTTCGTCCGCCTCGGCTGGCGCGACCGCATCGATCCGCTGATCGACTTCTTCATGGCGGACCGGCGCCCGGCGGCGTGGAACCAGTGGGCCGAAGTGGTCGGCCGCGACCCGCGCGAGGTGCGCTTCATCGGCGACATGCCCCATGCGTGGGTGGCGTCAGATTTCGTGCGCTCGGCGCTCGACATGTTCGCATGGGAGCGGCGCGAGGATGGTGCAATGGTGCTCGGCGGCGGGCTATCGGGCGATTGGCTGACCGGCGAGGGATCCGCGATCGAAGGCTTGGCGACGCCTTATGGCAAGCTCGACTTCGCGATGCGCGGTAATGCGCGAAAGCTTACCGCGACAATTGGCGGCACCGCGCGTCCGCCGGGCGGGTTCGTGCTCGGCTGGCCATTCGGCGGCACGCCGCCGCCGGCGCGGGTCGAGGGCCTACCCGCCGTGTGGCGGGGCGATGCACTGCACATCCCGGCGACCGGTCGGCGGATACACATCGAGATCGGGCGGAGCCCCGTCAAGCAAGGACAATAAATGACCAAATTTCCCGACAATTTCCTGTGGGGCGCGGCGACCGCCGCTTATCAGATCGAAGGCTCGCCGCTGGCCGATGGTGCGGGAGCGAGCATCTGGCAGCGGTTCAGCCACGACCCGCGGTTGATGGCGACCAAGGGCGACACCGGCGACGTCGCCTGCGACCATTATAACCGGATGGACAGCGACGTCGCGCTGATGAAGGAGCTTGGGCTTCAGGCCTATCGCTTCTCGGTCGCGTGGGGGCGAATCCTCCCCGAGGGGACCGGACGCGTAAACCAGGCCGGGCTCGATTTTTACGAGCGGCTGGTCGACCGCTTGATCGAGCAGGGCATCGAGCCGCTGCTGACGCTTTACCATTGGGACATGCCGGCCGCGCTCGACGACCGCGGCGGCTGGCTCAATCGGAACAGCGCCGACTGGTTCGCCGATTATGGCCGCATATTGTTCGAGCGGCTCGACGGCCGGGTCAAGAAATGGGTCACGCTCAACGAGCCGTGGGTGGTGACCGACGGCGGCTATCTGCATGGCGCGCTGGCGCCCGGACACCGCAACATGTTCGAGGCGCCGATCGCGAGCCACAATCTGATGCGAGCGCATGGGGCAGCGGTAAAGGTCTATCGCGAAGTTGGCGCGCACGAGATCGGGCTGGTGGTCAATATCGAGCCCAAATATGCCGCGTCGGGCAGCGCCGAGGATGAGGCCGCGACCCGCCGTGCCGACGCTTATATGAATCGCCAATATCTCGACCCGGCGCTCAAGGGGGAATATCCGGCGGAACTGAAGGAAATCTTCGGCGAGGCGTGGCCAGACTGGCCGGCCGAAGACCTCGCCGACATCGCCCAGCCGGTCGATTTCATCGGCATCAATTATTACACGCGCAACGTCGTCCGTTACGACGAGACAAGCTGGCCGCTGAAGGCAAGCATGGTGCCGCAGAAGGGCAAGACCTACACCGAGACCGGCTGGGAAGTGCATGCGCCCGCGCTCAAGGATTTGCTGCTGTGGTTCAAGCAGCGCTATGGCGAGACGCCGCTCTACATCACTGAAAATGGCGCGGCTTTCTACGATCCTCCGGTGGCCGGCGAGGACGGCGTCAACGACCCGCTGCGCGTCGCTTATCTGAAGCAGCATATCGCCGCGGTCGGCGACGCGATCGCGGCAGGCGTCGATGTCCGCGGCTATATGCTATGGTCGCTATTCGACAATCTCGAATGGTCCTTGGGCTACACCAAGCGGTTCGGGATGGTCCATGTCGATTTCGAAAGCCAGCGGCGCACGCCGAAGGGCAGCGCCAAACTCTACAGCCAGATCATCGCCAGCAATGGCGCGATCCTCGGCACGGCGCGCTGATCGCCCGGGAAAGCGGCCTGGCCAGATCGTTCCGCCAACACTCACAACTTTGGCTGCATGCTGCCAGCTTCAACCCGTTTGCGCATTCCAGAGGGCAACTGGCTTGAACCGGGCGCTGGTTGGACCTAGCGTCGACGGTGGGTCAGCTCGGCAGAGGGGCAGGGCCATTGCGGTTTGCCCGCCCTCCAATATCAGTCATCCCGAGACGAGAGAGCCATGCCGGAAACCCTACAGGACAAGCTTGACGAACGCTCGATCCTGTTGATGACGGGTACGCCGCAGAGGCTGGAGATGGCTCGTCGTTTGCAGAATTTGGCAAGCATGCACGCGCTCGACGATCACACGATTGCCACCGCCAACATCGATGCCATCGAACCGCGCGATACTCCGCAACTGCTTTATTTCGGTGGTTATGCGTTTGCGGGAGATCTGATGGTAACCGATCTCGGGACCGCCAGGAAATCCCGGGCTCTGTCGTTCGAAAATGTCCAGGAGACCTCAGGCGGCTTCTGTTCGATCTTCGCGGCCAATGGCGGTTTGCGGGTGTCAACCGACGTGTTCGGAATGTTCGGCCTCTATCATTCCATTGGGCCAGACTATGCGGTGATCGGCAGCAGGTTCTACGAGGTCGTGAAAGCCCTCAAGGCCCTCGGGGTAGCCCTCTCGATCGATGACGCCGCCACTGCTTCCGCCCTGATGCCGGTCGGTCGGTTGTTCGAGCAGGCCACTTCACCGCGAACCTTGTGCGCGCAGATCAACTTTCTGCCGATCGGCCATGCCGTCTGGCTTCGTCGGGGCCGCGCCGAATTGGTCGATACGGGCGTAATCGGCCGGATCAGAGACGGCAACGGCGCGTCCTATGCGGATCTTGTCCGGCAGGGCACCAAAGCCGTCGCTTCGAACGTGCTGGCGGCGTTCAATCAGAGTCACGCCATGCTCGGCATCGGTTTGTCAGGCGGATATGACTCGCGTGTTCTGCTTGGCGCTTTATTGCATCTTGGCCTGGAGAAGCA
>JALYQH010000022.1 GCA_030855945.1 Pseudomonadota bacterium
AGACATAGGTGTTCGACAGGACGATCACCGTCACGCCGCTCGCGACATAATAATCGGCCTGAGCGGCGAAGCCGGGCGAGCGGCCATTGATGTGATGGATGTCGCGCTTGTTGGCCTGGGTTACGAACCAGCCGTAGCCGACGTTGGGGGTATGCGGGGTGAAGCTGGCCACGATGCTTTGCTTGTTGAGGAGCTTGCCCCGGTGGACGGCGCGCATGAAGCGCATCACCCCAGCTGCGTCGGAATATAGCGAGCCGTTTCCCGTCTTGACGCTCCAATCGAGGAAAGCGGCGCGCTCCAGGCCCAGGCTTCCGACCGGCGCATAGCCGCTGGCGATACCGGGCACGATCTCGGCAGCCGAGCGCGGGTGGCCGGTATGGCTCAGACCGAGCGGCGAGAAGATGGCGCGCGCGAGGTAATTTCCGAAGCTCTCCCCCGACACTTTCTCGATGATGTGCGCGAGCAGATTATAGTTGGAATTGCTGTAGCTGAAGCGCTCCCCCGGCCCAAACTCAAGCGGTCGATCCCTGAACAGGGCAACCAGGCTATCGGTCGTTTGCGGCCGACGCTGAGCGTCCGCATATTCGTCGAAATCGTTGATGTTCGGGATGCCGGACGTGTGGCTCAGCAAGTGATGGATCGTCAGCCTGTCGCCGCGGGGATATCCGGGGAGGATGGCGCTCAGCGGTGCCTTCAGGCCGAGTTTGCCCTGCTCGGCAAGCAGTAGCACCGCGGCCGCCGTGAACGGCTTGGATACGGAAGCGATCTGGAAAATCGTGGACGGACGATTGGCAACGCCATGTTCAACGTTGGCTCGCCCGTAGCCTTTCTGAAATAGGATGACGTCGTCCTTGGCGACGAGCACGACACCTGAGAAATTATTGGTCCGCAGCAAGGGAGCCAGACATCCGTCAATCGCTCGTTCGAGGCCTGTGCCGGTTCGCGCCGCCGCGGGGGCGGTCAGGACGAGCAGACCCATGATACCCGCCAAAAGCTTTCCCATCATCTGTCTGCCCCGCTACGACTACCGCTACATTTGTAGCGACGCATGCGCTACAACTGTAGCGTGAGTCAATAGGTTGGAGCGGATGGACAAGCCGCGGCGTTTAGGCTCTGTTGCGGCGCACCATCGAATAAGGAATCTGAATGCTTTACGACGCCTATGAGGTGCAACGCTCGCTGATGGCCTCCGCCAGCAGGCTCGCCGGAATGGGCGCGGGGTGGCTCAACAACCCCGCCAATCCGTTCAGCTACTCATCGATGGGGCCAGTGGTCGCGGCCGGGCTGGACGTGTTCGCCCATGCGTCTGCGCCTCGCGGCAAGCCCGAGTTCGGGATCGAGAGCTCGATGGTTGGCAAGAAGTCGGTAGCGGTCGACGAGGATATCGTCGTGCGCAAGCCGTTCGGGCAGTTGAAGCGCTTCCGCAAGGTTGGCATCGACGGCCAGGAGCCGCTGCTGATCGTCGCGCCCATGTCGGGCCATTATGCGACTCTGCTGCGCGGCACGGTCGAGCGCCTGCTGCCGAAACAGGACATCTTCATCACCGATTGGCGCGACGCCAAGCTGGTGCCGCTCGAGGACGGCCGCTTCGACCTCGACGATTATGTCGAATATCTGATCCAATTCTGCGAGGCGATCCGCGCCGAGACCGGCAAGCGGCCGCATATGCTGGCGGTGTGCCAGCCGTCGGTCCCGGCCTTCGCGGCGGTGGCGCTGATGAATGGCGACAGGAACCCGGCGCGGCCGAGGACGCTGACGATGATGGGCGGACCGGTCGACACGCGCGAGGCGCCGACCGGGGTCAACACGCTCGCCACGCAGCGGCCGCACGCATGGTTCCAGCAGAATGCGATCGCGACGGTGCCGATGATCCACCCTGGCGCCGGGCGGAAAGTCTATCCCGGCTTCCTCCAGCTCGCCGGCTTCATGACGATGAATTTGGGCGATCACCTTACCAGCCATTGGGAGCTGTTTCGCCATCTGGTCGAGGGCGACGAGGAAAGCGCCGACGCAACCCGCGATTTCTACGAGGAATATCGATCGGTGTGCGACATGACCGCCGAATTCTACCTCCAGACGGTCGACGTGGTGTTCCAGCGCCATCTGCTGCCCAAGGGCGAATATATGCACCGCGGCAAATTGGTCGATCCCGCGGCGATCAAGGACACTGCCCTGCTTGCGATTGAGGGCGAGCGGGACGATATTTCGGGCATCGGGCAGACCAAGGCGGCGCTCGACCTGGCGACCAAGCTGGCGCCGGGCAAGAAGCAATATCATATGGCCAAGGATGTCGGCCATTACGGCATCTTCAACGGCCGCAAGTGGCGCGAGCGGATCGCGCCGGTGGTGGAGAAGTTCGTGGCGGCGAACGCCTAGACCCCGTCTAACCTTCGGCGCGCTCGATCGCCGTTTCGACCATCCTCCGCCACGTTTCGGTATCGCCCGTGGCGGCCATCGCCTCGTCGGGCTCGCGGAGGGTGTGGAGCACCGCCAGCGCCTGATTCAAATGCTCGCGCCAGACGAGATCGACCTTGTCGCCGGCCGACGGGTCGCTGCCCTCGGCGTTGGAGCTGAGCGCGGCGCCGGCGAGGACGCGGGCGATGCGCTCAGCGAGCGGCATGACGGATTCGGGCATTGGACCTCCTGTTCGAGCGCTTAACCCGCCGGGCGGCGCTTGGGTTCAATCAGGCGCCGCAGAAAACGCCGCGCGGTGAACACCAGCCATAGCGACAGCACTACCAGGCAGGCGGCGATGAGCGCCGCGGCGATCGGATTGGCGATGGCGAGCACGAGCAGGCCGCCGGTGGCGATGTCCTCGCCGGTCGAGACCAGGACGTTGGAGAAAGGCTCGGGGCTGGCGTTGACGAGCGTTCGGGCGCCGGCCTTGCCGGCATGGGCGATCAGCGCGCCGCCGCCGCCGAGCAGAAAGCTCGCGACTTGCCACGTCGGGTCGCCGGCATCGATCACCGCCGCCGACAGCAAGGCGCCGCCGAGCGGGCGGATGAACGAGTGGACGGCGTCCCACGCGCTGTCGATCCAGGCGATCTTGTCGGCGAAGAATTCGGCGAAGGTCCCGACCGCGGCGATGGCCAGCACCCAATTATTGGCAAGGATGTCAAGCGCTGCGAGCTGATCGGGAAGCCCGATCCAGCCGAACTTCATGCCCAACCCGGTGACCAGGGTAACAAGGTAGAGCCGCCAGCCGGCAAGCAGGCTGAGCGATGAGGCGAGGGCGATCAATTCGACGGCGTCCATGAGGGGATGCTGTCAGAAACTCGCCACGCTGACAACGGACTTGGGCCTGGACCGCTAGCTACCTTCCAACAAGCGGCGCCGACGCTACAAATGTAGTTCGTCGACGAAAACCGCCGTTTGTCGAAGCCGGCTCGCCGCCACAGCCATTTGCGCTACATATGTAGCGTCTTTAGGAGTAGCGTTATGAAAATCGAAGCTAAATTGTTCGTGTTTGTGGCCGCCGCTTTTGTGTCGGGCGCAGCGATCGTGCCGACCTCGGGGGTGATGGCGCAGGGGTGGAACAGCGTGAACGTCAATCGTACCCCCGAAGTGGTCGGCAACGGGCAAGTCGTGACCCAACAACGCCCGGTCGGCGAGTTTCGTGAAATCAGCCTCGGTGGCTCGGGCGATCTCATCGTCCGCATCGGCCCGGAGCGGTCCCTGAGCGTAACCGCGGACTCGAATATTCTGCCGCTGCTTGGGCAGCGTATCAAGGATCGCAAACTGATCCTCGAGCCGCGTCATTCCTACCGCACGCGAACGCGTCCGCGCTATGTCATTACCGTTCCAGCGCTCGAAGCGGTCGGGATCGGCGGCAGCGGGCACGCGCGAGTAGATGGCGTCGTCAGCAACCGCTTCGCGCTGGCGATCGGCGGTTCTGGATCAATCGTCGCCAGGGGGCGCACCGGGCAACTGTCGCTGATGATCGGAGGATCGGGGGATATCGACGCCCGAGCCCTGCAAGCGAGCAGTGCCTCGGTCACGATCGGCGGAAGCGGCAGTGCGCGCGTAGCGACCAACGGACCGCTCAGCGGCGCGATCGCCGGGTCGGGCAGTATCCGCTATCTCGGCCGGCCGAGCGCAATCGCGGTCACTCGCGTCGGCTCCGGCACGGTGGCGCCATTGCGGTAGGCGAGTCGTCGCCGGGTCACAGCACCTCGAACAACCCTGCCGCGCCCATTCCGCCGCCCATGCACATGGTGACGACGACGTAGCGCGCGCCGCGGCGCTTGCCCTCTATCAGGGCATGGCCGGTCAGGCGCGCGCCGGACATGCCATAGGGATGGCCGATCGAGATCGCGCCGCCGTCGACGTTGAGCAAATCATTGGGGATGCCGAGCTTGTCGCGGCAGTAGAGCACCTGGACCGCGAACGCCTCGTTCAATTCCCACAGGCCGATGTCGCTGGCCTTGAGGCCGAAGCGCTCAAGCAGCTTCGGCACCGCATAGACCGGGCCGATGCCCATTTCATCGGGCTCGGTCCCGGCGACCGCCATGCCGACGTAGCGGCCGAGCGGTTCGAGCCCGCGCTTCTCGGCGAGCGCCGCGTCCATCACGACGCAAGCCGAGGCACCGTCGCTGAGCTGACTGGCGTTGCCGGCGGTGACGATGGCGCCTTCGCCGCGCACCGGCTGGAGCGAGGCGAGGCCTTCGAGCGTGGTCTCGGGCCGGTTGCCTTCATCCTTGTCGAGCGTGACGTCGTGGATCGAAATCTGGCCCGTCTCCTTGTCCTTAACGCCCATCTTGGCGCTGACGGAGACGATTTCCGCGGCGAGGCGGCCTTCCGCCTGCGCGGCGGCGGTGCGGCGCTGCGATTCGAGCGCATATTCGTCGCACGCTTCTCGCGAAATGCCGTAGCGCTTGGCGACGATCTCGGCGGTGTCTATCATCGGCATGTAGACGGTCTTGTGCATCGCCAGCAGCTCCATGTCGGGGCCAAGGCGCATCTCGGGGGTCTGGACCATCGAGATGCTTTCGACGCCGCCCGCGACGCACACGTTCATGCGATCGACAATGACCTGCTTGGCGGCGGTCGCGATGGCCATCAGGCCCGACGCGCACTGGCGGTCGATCGACATTCCGGCGACGGTCACGGGAAGGCCCGCGCGAAGCGCAGCAGTGCGGCCGATGGTCGCCTGCACGCCCTGCTGGAGCGCCGCGCCGATGATGCAATCGTCGACCTCGGCCGGGTCGATGCCCGAGCGCTCGACCGCCGCGCGGATCGCGTGAGCGGCCAGCGTCGGTGACGGAGTGGCGTTGAACGCGCCCTTATAGGCGCGGCCGATCGGGGTGCGGGCGGTGGAGACGATGACGGCGTCGCGGACGGACATGGTGGTTCTCCTAAGTGAAGATCAGGCCGAGCCATTGCGCGGTGAGCGCGGGCTTGGGTTCGTTTTCGATTTCTACCGTGACGGTGTGCTTGAGCAAAAGCTGCCCTGACGCTTTCTCCTCGACCGCGTCGAGGGTGAAGCGGCCGCGAACTCGGCTGCCGGCGCGGACCGGGGCGATGAAGCGGACTCGATCGAGGCCGTAATTGATCGCCATTTTCGTTGTGTCGGGAACCTGCATGACGTCGGCAGCCATGCGGCTTAAGAGCGACAGCGACAGGAAGCCGTGGGCGATCGTCCCGCCGAACGGGGTTTGTGCGGCGGCGGCCGGATCGACGTGAATGAACTGGCGATCCTCGGTAGCCTCGGCAAAGGCGTCGATGCGGTCCTGGGTCACCTCGATCCAGCCTGAGACGCCGATTTCACTGCCGATGCGGGCGCGAATATCGTCGAGGGCGGCGATGGGCATGGACTGTCCTAGGCGCGCCGCGAAGCGCCTGACAAGTCCTTCGCGGGCGACGCTACGGCAAGCGCGACTGGGCGAGTTCGCGAGGGTGGATCAGGTGAGGTTCAAGCTGAGCTGAGCGGGTTTCTGGCCGAGCGGGCGGCGCGTCGGCCCGAGGTAATCGCCGAGCCGCAGGACTGCGATTGCCATGAAGGCGGTTGGAACGAATACGACGCCGAACACCAGGAGCACCCCGAGTATGCGCAACGGCGCATCGCCCGACAAGGCAAGCACCTTAGCGGCAGCGGGATAGGTGCGCGCCAACAGGATTGTCCAGGTGATCAGCATGACGGGGGCGAAACCGCGCCAGAAGGTCGTGGTTCGAGGCGAGCGCCAGCGCACTGCATATTGGCACAGTCCCGCAACGCTCACGAGACTGACAAGCGGGATGACCAGGCCCCAGTCGGGGTTGAGCATCAGGCCAGTGATGAGCTTGGGCAGTTCGTTGAAACACGCCGCTAAGACGTTGATTACTGCGAATACAAGCCAGGCCCAGCCGGCGGGTGTATTGTGCTTCCATGTCATGGATTGATGGCTAGAGCGCCAAGCTAAACATTATATGAAAACGCCAGCTAACTCACAGATCGCCACCCGAGGCCCGCCCGGCTCCCCGCGAACGGGCTGGCAAGGGGCGGAAAAGCGACGCTATGTCAGCCTTGTTTGTCGGGCAGATCGTCGACCTGATGCACCGGCTGCACCCTTGCATAAGGCATGACCATCGTTCCGTCGGGCGCCGCGGTGAAGGTGGTTTGGGTGGGGTAGGCGATCTCGATCTTGTCGCGGGCGAATATGCGCATGATGCCGACGATGATCGCCGACTTGTGCTTGGCCAGCGTGTCGGCGTCGGTCGAGCGGTCGTCATAGACCAGCTCGCAATCGATCGAGCTTGGCCCGAACTGGGTGGCGCAGCAGCGGACCAGGCGGCAGGTCTTGATCGCCTTTACCGCTTCGTCGAGGATGTCGGGGAGGCGCTCGATCACGTCGGGATCGGTCTGATAGACGAGGCCAAAGACAAGCCAGGTCCGCCGGACCTTGGTTTCGGCGACGTTGGTGAGTTCCTGCTCGAGCAATTTGGTGTTGGCCATCACCAATTGCTCGCCGCTGATCGAGCGGATGCGGGTGGTCTTGAGGCCGATCTTTTCGACCGTGCCGACGCTGCCCGCGGCGCCGCCGTAGCGAATGATGTCGCCGCGCCGGAACGGGCGGTCGAAGACGATGGCAAGCGCCGCGAACAGGTCGGAGAAAATCCCCTGGGCGGCAAGGCCGATGGCGATTCCGCCGATGCCAAGCCCGGCGACCAAGGCGGTGACGTTGACGCCGAGATTGTCGAGGATGACGATGAAGGCGATGGCGAACGCCGCGACGCTGACCAGCACGCGGATCAGCGACATGGCATTGCCGAGCGTCGACGCGCCGGGATCCTCGCCGACCCGGCTGCGAATGACTCCGATGATGATTTCGCGCGCCCACACCGCCGCCTGGAGCGCGGCGGCGATGACGAACACTATGTGGGAAAGCCGAGCGAGCTTGGGATGGACGTCCGCGTAGCTGACCACGATCTCGATCGCCGCCGCGACCATGAAGAAGATGCCGGTTCGGGCGAGGACATTGCCGATGATGCCGCGCCAGCGCCGGCATTCGGGATCGCCGCCCAGCATCCTGTGGCCGACCGCGCGAAGGAGCAGCATCAGCCCGACGATGCCCGCGGCGACGAGGCTGCCGATCAGCAGCCCATTGAGATTGTCGCCAGCCCATTCGATGACGTTCACCACCGGAGCAGTGCTTCGTTCGGCGAGATCTTCGGTTCTGTCGGCGGCATTGGCCAAGGCTGAGGTCGTCATGGGGGTCCAATGGCCCAAGACGGCGGATTGGTTCAAGCCGCGGCCTTGCGGCGCGGCCGCCTCGGCTTCTTTTTGAGGAAGGCGAGGAAGCCGGTTTCGGCGCTCGACAGGCGGCGGCGGGCGCGGGGGCGCTTCATTCCGGACAAGGGATCGTCGGGCCGGTCCTTGAGCGCGTCAATCAACGCTGGGTGGACATAGCTCTTGCGGCTCATCGTCACCGTATTTCCCAGCGCCTCGGCGACCGGCTCGATCATCGTCTTGAGGCTGATCCTCGCCTCGCCCGCGGCGAGCAATTGGTCGAAGGCGATCACGCTCGCGCCCCAGGTGCGGAAATGCTTGGCGGTGAAGTCGCCGCCCGACGCCTCGCGGATATAATTGTTCACATCCGCCGACGTGATCGGGTGCGGCTGGCCGTCGCCGTTGATGTACTGGAACAGCATCTGGCCGGGGAGGTCCTGGCACTGGCCAACGATGCGTTTCAGGCTGACGTCGGTGATCGTCGCTTCATGGACGATGCCATGTTTGCCGACGTAACTCATTTTCATCTGGCCGCGCTTCCGGGTCAGGTGCCGCGAACGCAGCGTCGATAGGCCGAAGCTTTTGTTGGCCTTCGCATATTGCTCATTGCCGATTCGCATCCGCTCGGTGTCGAGTAGCCGCACGACCGCCGCAACGACGCTGTCGCGGCCGAGTTTGCGTCTCTTCAGATCTTTTTCGACGCGGCGGCGGATTTTTGGAAGCGCCTCTCCGAATTCGCGGCAGCCCTCATATTTGGAAGCGTCCTGCTTGGCGCGGTAATCGGGGTGGTACCGATATTGCTTGCGCCCGCGCGCATCCTTGCCGGTTGCCTGAATGTGGCCATTGGCATCCTTGCAGAACCAGGCGTCGATGTACGCGGGCGGCAAGGCCAGTGCGTTAAGCCGGTCGATCTCCTCGCGGTCGGTGACCCTCTTGTCGCCGTCAAAATAGGCCCAGGCGCGGCCTATCTTCTGGCGGGTGTAGCCCGGTTCGCAATCGTTGCTATGGCGCAGCATCTTGTGGCGGCCTTCGACGTTGAGGT
>JALYQH010000028.1 GCA_030855945.1 Pseudomonadota bacterium
ATGAGCCTTGTCGACCCGGCCGCGATCCATGCCACCCGCGACGCGCTGCGCCAGTCGATCGGCGGGGCGCTGGCCGACGATCTTGTCGCCGCGCAGGCCGAAACGGCACCGGGCGGCGACCTTTCGCCCAACGCCAAGGGCATCCGCCGGCTGCGCGGAGTTGCGCTCGGGCTGCTCGCCGGCGCCGATCCGCAGCGCGCGGCCGCGCTTGCCAAGGCGCAATATGACGGCGCCGACAATATGACCGACCGGCAGGGCGCGCTCGCGGTCCTGGCGAGCCTCGAGGTGCCGGAACGCCAGCCGGCGCTCGACCATTTCTACGACCGCTATCGCGGCGACGGGCTGGTGATCGACAAATGGTTCGGCCTTCAGGCCGTGGCCCAGCGGCCGAATACGCTGGAGACCGCAGAGGCGCTGCGTCATCACCCCGACTTCACGCTTGCCAATCCCAACCGCCTGCGCGCGCTTGCGGGGAGCTTCGCCGCCAACCAAGCGGCGTTCCATCATCCCTCGGGCGGCGGATATCGCTTCGTCGGCGATTTGATCGTCGAAGCCGATGCGATCAACCCGCAGGTCGCCGCGCGGCTGGTCCCGCCGCTCGGCCGCTGGCGGCGCTTCGTCGAGCCCTATTCGGGCCTGATGCGCGCCGAGCTCGAACGGATCCTGATGACGCCAAGGCTCAGCAAGGACACGTTCGAACAGGTGTCGAAGAGCCTGGCTTAATTCAGTCCGACCAAATGGCCGGCGCGATAAGCGAGCCATCCGCCAACGACCGTCAAGACGATCAGCGCCACTGCAAAGACGGTCATCCGAACGTTGCGAGACATCAGCCGCCGACCCAGGCCGCGACCTGCGCCGCGACCTGGTTGGCGGCGGCGTTGAGGGCGGGGCCGACGGTGGCTGCAGTGCCGTCGGCGGGGACGCTGGCCTCGAAGCGGCGGGTTTCGACGCGGGTGCCGCCCTGGGTCGACAGCGCGCCGTCGTAGCGCACCACGACCATCCCGGTCTGCGCGTCATAGCCGAAACGCGACAGCAGCCCGGTCAGGGTCAGCCCCGGGTCGAGCGTCGCCTGATCCGGATCGAGCACGACTCGGCTGGTGGTCCGCAGGGTCGTTTCCTGGAGCAGGTTCTGGAACAATTTATCGGGCGATTCGACCCACTGAATGTCTTCGATATAGGCAACCGCGGTCGGACCGACGAGCGCCGGGACGCGCACCGTGTCGATCTCCTTGGGGATTACCGGCACCTCGATCGTCAGCGCCTCGCCGGGCGCGGCGGCCCGCGAGAGGTTGGCGGGGGCGGGCGCGGCGCTGGTCAGGGTAAGCAGCGTCGGCGGGACCTTCGCGCCGCCGAAGCAAGCGGTCAGAGACAGTGCGGCCGAAGCGACGATCAACAGGCGGGACATGCGCATCATTTCGTCTTTCCGGGCTTATAGTCGGGGAGCTTTTCGGGGCCGAGCACGCCCAATGCCCCGTCATTGTTGAGACGGTCGGAGAATTCGCTGAGCGAGCCGGTCAGATCGCGCAGGTCGCGAACCAGCCGATTGGCTTCGGGCAGTGTCGACTTGGTCAGATTCTGGATGCCCGGCCGGGCATCGGCGATCATCGCATCGAGGTTGGTGGTCGCCCGTTCGACCCCCGCGATCGCGCGGCGCAGGTCCTCGGCGGCGGGCTTGCCCTGCTCATTGACCAAGGCGGTCGTGCTGTCGGCGAGCACTCCGACGCGCTCGGCGGCGATGCCGGCGTTGCGCGCGGCGATCCGCGCGTCGCCAATGGCGTCGGCGAGGTCGGGCGCGCGCTCGGCGAGTACGCGGGTGGTCTTGTCGACATTTTCGAGAATGTCCGAAATCGAATTCTGATTCTTGTCGCTGAGCAATTCGGTCAGCCGCTCGGTCAGCCGCTGGATGCGGTCGATCAGCTCCGGCGCCGAGTTGAGCAGCGCGCCAAGCCCGCCCGAGGATGACGGGATCACCGGGCAGCCTTGCGGGCCGAGCTGAACGATCGGCCGGCCGCCCTTGACCGCGCCATCGAGCTGAATTTCGCTGACGCCGGTAAAGCCGACGCCCTTGATCTGCGCGGTCGTGCCCTGAAGGACGGGCGTGTCGGCATCAACCTCGATCCGCACCCACACGAATTCGGGTCGTTCGGGAAGCAGGCTGATTTCCTGGATCGCGCCGACCGGCACGCCGGAGAAGCTGACCGCCGTGCCCTTGCTGAGGCCGCCGACGCCTTGGCTGAAATAAATGTCGAAGCATTGCACGGCCTTGTTGGACAGGCCCGCCAGCCACACGGTGAACAGGAGCACCCCCGCCAGCAGGAACAGGACGACGGTGCCGACCAGCACATGGTTCGAACGCGTTTCCATCAGGTCCCTCGTTGCGCCTTCTTCAACCCGGCGGATGCAGCACGCCCACGGGGCCCGTTGAAATATTCCTGGATCCAAGGATGGTCCAAAGCGAGCAATTCTTCAATCGTCCCGACCGCGACCACCTTCTGGTCGGAAATCACCGCAACGCGGTCGCAGATCGCATGGAGCGTGTCGAGGTCATGAGTGATGAGAAACACGGTGAGCTCGAGCCGTTTCTTCAGGTTGACGATCAATTCGTCGAATGCGGCGGCGCCGATCGGGTCGAGCCCGGCGGTCGGCTCATCGAGGAACAACAGCTCCGGATCGAGCGCCAGCGCGCGCGCCAGCCCGGCGCGCTTGCGCATCCCGCCCGATAGCTCGGACGGAAATTTGGGCCCGGCGTCGGCGGGAAGCCCGGACATGGCGATCTTGTAGCCGGCGATCTCGTCAAGCAGCGGCGGCTTGATGAACGGGAAATATTCGCGGATCGGCACCTGGACGTTCTCGGCCACGGTCAGGGTCGAGAAGAGCGCGCCATTCTGGAACAATATGCCCCAGCGGCGGCGGATATTCTTGGCTTCGTCCTCGTCGCGGCCGATCATATTCTCGCCGAGCACCTCGACCTCGCCCTCGTCGGGCGTCTGAAGCCCGATGATCGAGCGCATCAGCACCGACTTGCCGGTGCCCGAGCCGCCGACCACGCCGAGGATCTCGCCGCGCCGGACCTCGAGGTCGAGGCCCTCATGGATTTGCTGGTCGCCGAAGCTGTTGGAAAGGCCGCGGATCGAGATGATATTGTCGCTCATGCCCAGCCCACCGAGCTGAAGAATACCGCGAACACCGCGTCGAGAATGATGACGAGAAAGATCGACTGGACCACCGCGGCGGTGGTGCGAGTGCCGACTTCCTCCGAATTGCCCTCGACCTGCATTCCCTGGAAGCAGCCGGCCAGCGCGATGAGGAAGCCGAAGACGGGCGCCTTGATCAGGCCGACCCACAAATCATAGAGCGGGACGACTTCCTGCAGCCGCTGGACGTAGGTGGCCGGCGGAATGCCCAGCGCGACCCAGATGAATATGCCGCCGCCGATCAGCGACATGATCATCGCGAAAAAGGACAGCAGCGGCATCATCACCACCGTCGCGAGAATGCGCGGCACGACCAGCGCCTCGACCGGCGAGACGCCAATGGTGCGCATCGCGTCGATTTCCTCGGTGATCTTCATCGTCCCGATCTGCGCGGCGAAGGCCGATCCCGAGCGGCCGGCGACCATGATCGCGGTCATCAGCGTCGCCAGTTCGCGAACCGAAATGCGGCCGATCAGGTTGATGGTGTAGATTTCGGCGCCGAACTGCTGGAGCTGGACCGCGCCCTGCTGACCGACGACGATGCCGATGAGGAAGGTCATCAGCCCGATGATGCCGAGCGCGCGCACCCCGACCAGGTCGAAGCGCTGGACCACCGCGTTAAGCCGGAATCTCTTGGGGCGGCGGATGATGCTGGCGAAGCCGATCAGGACCGCGCCGAAGAAGCCGAGCAGCCCGACCAGCGTGCGCCCTGATTCGACCGTCGCCTCGCCGAGCTCCTGGAGCGCGCGCATCGGCGCATTGCGTTCCTCTGGTCGAACGCGGCCGGGGTGATCGGCCTCGGCGACCTGCTCGAGCAATTTTTTGGTTCCGGCCGACGCGCCGACGACCTTCGCGCTACGGTCGCGCGCGGCACGGTGAACCAGCCAGGCGCCGACCGTGTCGATCTTGTCGACCCCGGTCAAATCGATGGTCAGCGGGTCGGCGGTGGCGTCAATCTCACGCTGGGTCGAGGCGGCACGCGTGATGGTCAGCGCGCCGACGGCGCGATAGATATTCGCGTCGTCCGCGCTGTGGCGTTCGCTGTCGTCGGCGTTCTGGACCCCCATGCCCCGGAGCCTGCGCGAAATCGCGGCGCTGGGCAAGCCGCGGCGCGCGGCTGCCACTTTCTTGCCAAGCTTGTTGCTCTATAGCCGGTGCCGATGACCGCGCCCCCGCTCGACCCACGCCCCTTGTTCGTCTCCGTCGGTGACAACCCGGCGCGCGCGTTCGGAATGCCCGCGGCAGCTCGCGCCGCAGCCCTCGCCATCAAGGCGGGAATGGAACCGGCCGAGGCCTCCCGGCCGGGCCGAGCGGTCGTGCTTGCCGATATGGATTTCGCCTGGGACCCGGCGTGGGCGCGCAGCATCGCCCAGCGTCCGGGAACGGTGCTGGTCAAGGATGGCCGCGCCGTGCTCGCGCATCTGCCCGCCGGCCAGGACCCGGCCCCGATCGCCGCCGTAATGGCCGATCGCCGCCCGTTCGAGGGTAGCGCGGAGCTGGAGTTGCTCGATGCCGACCGCGCCAAGCTCAGCAATCATGAACTGCGCAAGCGCGACCGGCCGTTCGTCCTGCCGCTCGTCGCCGGCGAGGAAGATGCGGTAGAGCGCGCCGCTTACGATGCCTCGTACAAGGGCGTCACCGACGCGCTGACGCTCTATCTGTGGCGCCGCCCGGCCTTTTACCTGACCCGGTGGGCGGCGCGCGCCGGCCTGTCGCCCAATTTCGTGACGCTGGTCGGGGCGCTGCTGTGTGCCGCCGCTTTCTTCTTCTTCTGGTACGGGCGCTACCGGCTCGGGATCATCGCAGGCCTCGGCTTCATGGTGCTCGACACGGTCGACGGAAAGCTCGCCCGCTGCACCGGCCAGTCGTCGAAATGGGGCAATATCTTCGACCATGGCATCGACCTCATCCACCCGCCCTTCTGGTATTGGGCGTGGGCGGAGGGGCTCGCGCGCCGCGGCCATTTGTTCGAGCCGGTCTATGAAGCGCTGATCGTCGGGGCGATCGTGTTCGGCTATATCGCGCAGCGGGTGATCGAGGGCATTTTCATGCGCCGTTACGGCATGCATATCCATGTTTGGCGGCCGATCGACAGCAAGTTCCGACTGATCACCGCGCGGCGCAATCCCAACATGGTGATCCTCACCGTCGCGGCGATCTTCCGCGAGCCCGACCTCGGCATCGAGCTGGTCGCCTTGTGGACCCTGGTGTCGCTGGTGTTTCACGCGGTGCGGCTGGCGATGGCCAATGCCCGGGCCGATCGCGGGCGGCAGATCATCAGCTGGCTGTCGTAGATGGGCTGGACCGCGCTGCTGCTTGCCGGATCGCGCCCCGGCATCGATTCATTTGCGCAGTCGCAGGGCAGCGACCTCAAGGCGCTGATCCCGGTCGGCGGCGCGGCGATGGTCGCTCGCCCGGTGGCCGCCTTGCTCGCATCGCCCGAGGTGGAGCGCGTCCGCGTGCTCGCCCAGCAGGTTCGCCGGATTGCGGCGGTGCTGCCCGATGATGACCGTCTTGCCGTCGAGCCTTCGGGCCCGACGATCGCGGCGACGCTTAGCGATATTCTCGCTGATCCGGCGACCCGCTTCCCATTGCTCGTCACCACCGCCGACCATGCGTTGCTCGACGCGGCGATGATTGCCGACTTTTGCGCGGCGGCGGACGGCGCCGACCTTGCCATCGGGCTGGTCGAGCGGCGAGCGTTGATGGCGCGCTTGCCTGGGACCCAGCGCACCTGGATCAAGTTTCGCGGCGGCGCTTACTCCGGCGCCAATCTGTTCGCGCTCGGGTCGCGCGATGCCGCCAAGGCGGTCGCGCTGTGGCGCTCGGTCGAGCAGGATCGCAAGAAGGGCTGGCGGCTGGTCGCCGCGCTGGGACCGGCGCTGCTGCTCGGCGCGGTCCTGCGCCTGCGCACGCTTGATCAGACGATCGCCGTCATCGGACGCCGGCTCGGGCTCGACATTCGCAAGGTCGAGCTATCCAATCCGCTCGCCGCGGTCGATGTCGACAAGCCGGTCGACCATGCGCTGGTGAGTTTAATCCTCGAAGGACGCGCATGAAGACCGATTTCGCCATTTACGACATGGACCGCACCGTCACGCGCCACGCGACCTACACGCCGTTCCTGCTTCACTGCGCGTGGCGTCTGGAGCCGTGGCGGCTGATCCTGTTGCCGTTGGTGGTAGGCTCGATGCTGGCCTATGTCG
>JALYQH010000029.1 GCA_030855945.1 Pseudomonadota bacterium
GCGATCTGGTCTACCCAGCGGCGGACATGGCTGTAATCGGCGAGGCTGAGGAAGGTCGCGGCGTCGCCGTAGGCGTGGCCGAGCATGACGGTGCCGTACCACGCCCAGATGGCGATATCGGCGATGCTATAGTCGGCGCCGGCCATATATTCGCGGTCGGCGAGGTGGCGGTCGAGCACGTCATACTGGCGCTTCACCTCCATCGCATAGCGGTCGATGGCATATTCGATCTTGATCGGCGCGTAGGCGTAGAAATGGCCGAAGCCGCCGCCGAGGAAGGGGGCCGAGCCCATCTGCCAGAACAGCCAGGAGAGGGCTTCGGTGCGGGCGGCGGGATCGGCGGGGAGGAACGCGCCGAACTTTTCCGCGAGGTAGAGGAGGATCGACCCGCTTTCGAAGATGCGCTGCGGGGCGGCGGGGTCGGAGCGGTCGAGGAGGGCGGGGATTTTCGAATTGGGGTTGAGGGCGACGAAGCCCGAGCCGAACTGGTCGCCTTCGGAGATGTCGATCAGCCAGGCGTCATATTCGGCGCCGGCGTGGCCCGCGGCCAGCAGCTCCTCGAGCAGGATGGTGACCTTGACACCGTTGGGGGTGCCGAGGCTGTAGAGCTGGAGCGGGTGATCGCCTTGCGGCAGCGCGCGGTCGTGGGTCGGGCCGGCGATCGGGCGGTTGATGCTGGCGAACTTACCGCCGCTGGGCTTGGCCCAGGTCCAGACGGGGGGCGGGGCGTAATCGGTGGTCATCGGCGACTCCTTGGCGATCGGTTGCAAAAGGAGATGGGTCGCCGTGGGGGCTGGGGCAAGGGCGGAAGCTAGGAGTTGGCGTTGTCGACCACCAGCTTTTCAGGGTGTTTGGTGAACTGGTGGACGATCAGAACGATGATTCCGCCGATGATGCCTCCGGCGATCGCGGCGGCGACCGCATTGGCGAGCCATTCGACGATCGGGCCGAGCGGGCCGAACGGGACGGCGATGGAATGGGCGATGTCGTGGGCGGCGTGCGGGATCGTCTCGGCGCCGAGCACCTCCATCCCGTGGAGGAGGATTCCGCCGCCGACCCACAGCATCGCCGCGGTGCCCAGCGTCGACAGGCCCTTGAGCAGGCCGGGGACCATGCGGACGAGGAAGCCGCCGACCGCCTGCGCGCCGCGGTTGGCGCGGGCGGCCAAGTGGAGGCCGATGTCGTCCAGCTTCACGATCAGCGCGACCGATCCGTAGACTCCGGCGGTGACCGCGATCGCGACCAAGGCCAGCGCCGCGCTCTGCTCGTAAATGTTGAGTTCGCTGAGCTCGTTGAGCGCGATCGCCATGATCTCCGCGGAGAGGATGAAGTCGGTGCGGACCGCGCCCGATACCTGGCGCGCCTCGAGTTCGGCGGGAGTCTCGACCGCGGCCAGCTCCTCGACCTGATGATGGTCTCCGGTGAGCATCTCGAAGATTTTCTCGGTCGCTTCGAACGCGAGGTAAGCGCCGCCGATCATCAGCAAAGGCGTGATAAGGATGGGGAGAAAGGCGGAAAGGAGGATCGCGCCGGGGAGCAGGAACAATAATTTGTTGCGGAGGCTGCCGAGCGTGATCTTCCAGATGATCGGCAATTCGCGGTCGGGGGTCAGGCCGTGGACGTAGCGCGGGGTGACCGCGGTGTCGTCGATCACCACGCCGGCCGACTTGCTGCCCGCCTTTAGGGTCGCGGCGCCAATGTCGTCGAGGCTCGCCGAGGCGAGCTTGGCGATCATGGCGACATCGTCGAGCAGCGCGATCAGTCCGGATGGCATGCGATTCCCCTGGTTGCTGGAAGCAGCGTTAGCGAGGCGAGGTGACGATGGCGAGCGTCAGGCCCGGTCAATCTTGCTGCGGCCATGACGGGCGTGAATGGAAACGATGAGGCGAGCGATGGGGCGAATAGCGAAGTGGCCGATGGGAATGATCGCGGCGCTATCGCTTGTGCCCGTCGGCGCGGCTGCGCAGATCGAGGCTTCGTCGCCGAACGCGCGCACCCAGACGCGCATCCAGACGCCGGCCGAGGCGCTTGCGCACGACGCGGGCGCCTATGCGCTGCGCTATCGCCTGCCCTTGGAGGAGGCGACCGTGCGGCTGCGCGCGCTTCAGGCGAGCGCGGCGGTCACCGACCGCATCCGGCAAACCTACCGCGACCGGCTGGTCGGAGTCTCGATCGATCATGCGCCGACGCTGCAAATCGTGATCCTGCTGACCGGGACGGCGCCAGTGCCGAGCACGAGCTTCGCGGCCGAGGGGATGGTGCTGCCGATCGTGTTTCGGACCGGCGCCGCCGCGACCGGCGACGATGTGATCCGCGCGATGCTCCAGCGCGGACCCGAGCTGACCGCACTAGTCCCCGACAATCGCGGGATGGGGCTCGACGCGCGCAGCGGGGAATTGGTCATTCTGGTCCGAGCGGCGACTGCGGCGCGGCTCGACCTCGCCGCGCTTCGCGTGCGCGCCGAGGCGCTGACCGGGGTCAAGGTGCGCTTCGACCTCGCCGACCGCGCAGTGGAGAATCTGGCGCTTGCGGGCGGCGCGCGGATCGAGGGCGTGCATTCGCCGGATGGCAAGCGCTACGCCTGCACCACCGGTTTCGCGGTCACCGACGGAACGCGCACGGGGATCGCGACCGCGGCGCATTGCCCCGACGAAGTCGAGTATCACGACCCCGACGGGGGCAAGCTCGCGCTTCCCTTCGCCGGCCAATGGGGCGCGCGGACCCAGGACGTGCAGGTCAACCTCGGACCGGCCGGGCAGCGCCCGTTATTCTACGC
>JALYQH010000056.1 GCA_030855945.1 Pseudomonadota bacterium
GCCCGCATGCGCTTTCTCTCCCGTTTCTAACCTTGGTTACCTGTCCCAACGCAGGCGCTGCTGTCCTGGTTTCGCATGCGGCCGTGTTGACGCGTCGGGTCGCAACAGGTAACGCGCGGCGGCTTTCAGCTTCTTGGCAATCTCGCGCTTGAGACGTGCGGCGCGAAGCGACAGCTTGGCGTCGCTGGTCTTGCCAAGCCAATTGTCGAGCCCGCCGACATGCTCGACCGAGCGCAGCCCATGGGTCGACACGCGCAGCTTGACGCTCTTTTCAAGCGCCTCCGACAGCAAGGTGACGTTCTGCAAATTGGGCAGAAACGTCCGCTTGGTCTTGTTATTGGCGTGGGAAACATTGTTACCCACCTGCCGGCCCTTGCCGGTCAGCTCGCAAACGCGCGACATAAGTCACATCCTGATCTGAAGTGGGCACAGCTGCGCCCGGAATGGGCCGCCCGATAACCGGCGAGGCCGCTTGCGTCAACCTTGTCGCCCGATTGCGGCGCTCCGTCGGCAACTCGACACCCCGTGCCGCGTTGCATAGTCAACAGAAGAAAATTTAGGGAGCTTCCGGGATGCGCGCTATATTCTTGATTCTGATCATCGCCGTCGTCGCGCTGATCGCCGCCATCTCGGTTGGCTTGATTGACGTCCGGCAGACTCGCCCGGCGGTCGCCCCGACCGTCGAATCCGCCGACGGCCGGGTCACCACCCAGCCGGGCCAGGCGCCGGCGTTTGACGTGGAGACCGGATCGATCGGGGTCGGTACCCGCGATGCGCAGGTCAAGGTTCCGTCGCTCGAAGTACGGCCGCCGGCGGAGGAGAATAGCGCCAACACCGCCAACACCGCCAATACCGCTGCTCCAGCCCGCTAATCGGCCGTTCCACATGACAGCGGCGCCGGGCGGCGTTAGCGAAGGCGCCATGACCGCTTTCCCGCTGCCCGCGCCGATGCGCCGAGCGCTTGATCTTGCCGCCGCCGCCGCCGCAGCGGGCGAGGTGCCGGTCGGCGCGGTGGTGACGCAGGGCGACGAGATTATCGGCGAGGGACGCAACGCGATGCGCGGCACGCTCGATCCGACCGCGCATGCCGAGATGGTCGCGATCCGCCATGCCGCGACCCGGCTCGGCCTGGCGCGGCTCGACGGCTGCACTTTATGGGTGACGCTGGAGCCCTGCGCGATGTGCGCGGGAGCGATCTCGCTGGCCCGCATCGAGGCGCTGCGCTTCGCGGCCGACGACCCCAAAAGCGGGGGCGTGATCCACGGCGCGCGCGTCTTCGCCCAGCCGACCTGCCATCACCGCCCCGACGTGCTGGGTGGCATCGGCGAAGAGGAAGCGGCCGAGCAATTGCGTTTGTTCTTTCACGAGCGGCGCATCGAAAAGGGCGCCATCCGCGAGGATGACGCCCTGATCTGATCGGCTGGCGGGCGTTTAGTAAGGCTGGCCCTGGGTCACGGGGACGACCTTGATCTCGACCCGGCGGTTCTGGGCGCGGCCCATTTCGGTGTCGTTCGATGCGATCGGAGCGCTTTCGCCATAGCCGCGCACGCCGAGCCGGGCGCCGGCGACACCCTGCGAGCTTAGATAATTGGCGACCGCCTGGGCGCGGTTGACCGAGAGCGTCTGATTATAGGCATCGCTGCCGGTCGAATCGGTGTGGCCGAGCACGTCAACATACGTCTGGTTGTAGGTGCCAAGCGTGCGCGCAACCTCGTTCAGCGTCTGCTGGAACTGCGGCTGGATAGCGTAGCTGTCGACCGGGAAGGTGATCCCCGAGGGCATCCGCAGGATGAGGTCGTCGCCGTTGCGGATGACGTCGACCCCGGTTCCAGCGGTCTGGCGGCGAAGTTCGGCTTCCTGGCGGTCCATATAGGCACCGACAGCGCCGCCCGCGAGGGCGCCGACGCCCGCGCCGATGATCTTGGCGGTGCGATCGCTGCGTCCGCCGACGACGTCACCGGCAAGATAGCCGCCGAGCAGCCCAACGCCGGCGCCGATCGCGGTCCGCGAGATGCGGCGCTGGCCGGTGTTGGGGTCGGTGGTGCAGGCGGCGGTGGCGATCAGCGAACCCGACAAGGCGAGCGCGGTCATAGTGCGGAAGTAACGCATTGAGTATTCTCCGGGAGGTGAAGGATTGCCGTCGGAACGGGGCCGCGCGGCGATGGTTCCGCCTGCTTACCAATAACCTCGCCTTGCCGAGCCGCCGCTTTCGCGGCATGGCAAGCATCAATCATGAGCGGACCCCTGGCGCCCATTCCCTGGTTTGACATCGTCCTGATCCTGGCGCTGATCTGCCTCAACGGCGTGTTCGCGATGAGCGAGCTGTCGATCGTCTCGTCGCGCGAGGCGCGGCTGAAGGCGATGGCCAAGTCGGGCTCGGCCGGGGCCAAAGCCGCGCTGCTGCTCGCCGCCGACCCGAGCCGCTTCCTGTCGACGGTGCAGATCGGGATTACCCTCATCGGGATCCTCGCCGGTGCTTATTCGGGCGCGAGCCTCGGCGGACCGCTTGCCGACCGGCTGCAATATTATTTCGCGATGGAGCCCGACACCGCGCAGACCGTCGGCTTCTCGATCGTCATCGTCATCACCACTTTTCTGTCGTTGATCGTGGGCGAGCTCGTCCCGAAGCAGTTCGCGCTTCGCAATCCCGAAGCGATCGCCGCGATCATGTCGCGGCCGATGAATTTGTTGTCGAAGCTGACCGCGCCATTCGTGTGGCTGCTCGACCGCACCAGCGCGCTGATCTTCCGAATCATCGGGCTCGACCGCGAGAGCAAGAATGTCGTCACCGCCGAGGAGCTTCATCTCGTCGTCGCCGAGGCGCAGACCGCGGGCGTGATCGATGACAGCGAGCGCGCGATCATCTCCGGCATCGTCCGCCTCGCCGATCGGCCGGTGCGCGAGATCATGACCCCGCGCACTGACATCGACTTCATCGACATGGATTGCACGCGCGAAGAGATCCGCGCCGTACTCGCCGCCACGCCGCACAGTCGGCTACCGGTGGCCAAGGGATCGGCGGACAATATCGTCGGCGTGGTCTCGACCCGCGACATGCTCGCCGCCCTGCTCGACGGCGAGGAGATCGACCTCGCCCGGCTGACCCGCTCGGCGCCGGTCGTGCCCGACCTGATGGATGCGATGGACGCGCTGGCGGTGCTTCGCGCGGCCGAGGTGCCGCTGGCGCTGGTCCATGACGAATATGGCCATCTCGACGGGATCGTCACGCCGGGCTCGCTGCTCGCCGCGCTGGCGGGGGCCTTCGCCAACGACATGGACGAAGGCGAGGATCCGCCATGCGTCGAGCGCGAGGATGGAAGCTGGCTGGTGTCGGGCGCGGCCAGCGCCGACCTTTTGTCGGACCGGCTCGGCGTGGCGATGCCCGGCGACCGAGACTATTCGACCGTGGCCGGTTTCGCCTTGTGGGTGCTAAAGCGCATCCCGGCGACGGGCGATACCTTCCGCTTCGATCAGTTCAAATTCGAAGTGATCGACATGGACGGCCGCAAGATCGACAAATTGCTGGTCAGCCGCCGCCAGCGCCGCCGCGCCGACAGCGAGGCCGACGAGGTGCGTTCCGAGAGTTAAGCCCGCACCGGGCTGGTGCGGGCTTCCTAACTAAAGCGCCCCGAAGCGGGTGCGGTAGCCGTCCTCGTCGCCGCGCGCGAGATATTGGGCCTGCTCGACGATGCAGTCGCGGGCGAAGCGGCCGCGGAACGCGCCAAGGTCCGCGTCGATCGCGTCGACCTGGCCTTGCGAGAGGCCGGCGATCTGGTCGAAACGGGTGAGCCCGCGCTCGTTGAGGAGCGCGGCAAACTTGGGGCCGACGCCCTTGAGCAGGCGAAGATCGTCGGGGGGCCCACTTGCGCCGGGCAGCTCCTCGTGGACCTTCGATCCGAGCATCTGTCCGGCGACATCGCTTGCCGCGGCGGCAGCTTCATCGGCAATTCCGCGGCCCTCGCGCTTCGGCTCCATGTCTTGCATCATGTGCGGACGCAGCGGAGTCTCGCTCGACAGCGTGACCTTCTGGCGCGGGCGGAAGATCAGATAGCCGACGATGACACCGATCAGCAGGCCGACCAGGATGACGGGCCAGTAAGCGGTCCACAATTCACTCATTCGAACGTCCCCCTCGACGGATCAATAACGGTCCCAGCGCCGCGCGCGGCGGCGAAGCTCGACCAGATAGGCCAGTAGCAGTCCGATCGAAAAGCCGCCGAGCGCCATCAGTTCCGTCTCGAGCCACAACGGGATCATGGCCGGTCGCCTTTCCGGGGCAGCGATGCGGTGTCCCAGCGCACCGCGCTCACGCCGGGAACTTCGCGCAGGATCCGCACCATCTCCATCCGCTGGAAATCGTCGGCTGGGCCGGACAGGACCAACGTTCTTGTGAGAGGCCGTCGCTCCAGCCTCGCGCTGTTCATCGGCCTTTCGAAGCGATCCAGTGTTGCTCGGGCGAGAGCCTCGGGACGATCGGTAAAGCGCTCGCCGGCGCCGAGAGGACCGTGCCAAAGCGCGCCAAAGCCGAGGGTCGCGGCGACACCGGCCGCGAATGTCAAAAGTCGATTCACTCGCTACCGCCCGAGGATGGAGCTGAGCGCTGGGCGAGGCCGACCAGCTTGACGAACTCCTGCCGCCAATAATTGCCGCCATCACCAGCGAGGCGCCTGATGTCGCCAAAGTCGTAGCCGCGGAGCTGCGCATCGCCGCGCAGGCGTTGGCCGAAAGCGGCGACGGCAGCGGCAAAGGCGAAATCGCCGCGCGGCGGCCCGGGCCCACGCAAGGCGGCAAGCGCGATCGGCTGCTCGATCAGGCGGGAAGCCTCCTCGCCGGGCAATTTGTAGCGCAGCTTGACCCAGGCGGCCTCCTCCCCTCGCCCCGCGCCCGCCGCTGCGGGCGCATAGCGCCGCTCCCCGAGCCAGCCGCGCGCGCCGACCGGAACCACTTCGTACAAAGCGGTGACCTGATGACCCGCGCCGATATCGCCGGCATCGACCCGGTCGTTGGCGAAATCCTCATCGCGCAGGGCGCGATTCTCATAGCCGATCAACCGATATTCGGCAATTGCCGCAGGGTTGAACTCGACCTGCACCTTGACGTCGCGCGCGATGGTGAACAGCGTCGACGACAGTTCGGCTTCGAGCAATTTCTGCGCCTCCATCGCGCTGTCGACATAGCCGTAATTGCCGTTTCCGACGTCGGCGATGGCTTCCATCATCGTTTCATTATAATTGCCCGTGCCGAATCCGAGCGTGGTCAGCGTGATGCCGCTTTCGCGCTGCTGTTTGACCAGCTCCTTGAGCGCCTCGTCGCTGGTCGTACCGACGTTGAAATCGCCGTCGGTGGCAAGGATCACGCGGTTGATGCCATTTTCGATAAACGCCTCGCGCGCGACCGCATAGGCAAGCCGGATGCCGTCGCCGCCGGCGGTCGACCCGCCCGCATCGAGGCAGCCGAGCGCGGCCTTGACCGCTTGCTTGTTGTGGGTTGGGCGCAGCACCAGGCCCGCCGCGCCGGCATAGACGACGATCGACACGCGGTCCCCGGGATTGAGCCGGTCGGCAAGACCGCTTAGCGCGGCCTTGACCAGCGGAAGCTTGTCCTCGCTCTGCATCGACCCGGAGACATCGACCAGGAAGACGAGGTTGGCGGATGGGCGATGTTCGCGAGCGACATCGTAACCGCGCAGACCGACGCGGATCAGCCGCGTGTCGGCATTCCACGGAGTCGCCGCGACATCGGTGGTGACGCTGAACGGCCGCGTGCGATCGGTCGGGCGGGGATAATCGTAGCGGAAATAGTTGAGGAATTCCTCGGTGCGGACCGCGGCGGCCGGGGGCGTTCCGCCGCCGAGCAGAAAGCGGCGGCTGTTCGAATAGCTGCCGGTGTCGACGTCGATCGAAAAAGTCGAGACCGGCGTGTCGGCGGCGCGCTGGACCGCGGCGACTTTCTTGCCGGCATAGCGCTCGCGATCCTCGGCCCGGGCATAGGCGGGCACACCTGCGATTGCGGGCGAAGCCGACATTGACTGACCGACCGATACGGTTGGCGGAGGAGGAGGCGCAGGTGGAGGCGGAGGCGGAGGCGCGTAGCTTGGCGCCAGCGGCGATGGCGCGCGCAGCTGCGGATGCGCGATCCTCGTTCCAGTGGTGACGATGCTGCCGTTCTCCGCTCCGACCGACCGGTTGAGGCACAGCACCTGAGGCGGCTGCGGCGGTGGAGGCGGGGGAGTGGGCGGGATCGCCACCGCTTGGGTCGCCGCCAGATTGAGCGCCAGCAATATCGACAAGGATTTACGCATCGCCCATCTCCACCTAATGTGACACTATCACATCATGGCCACGTGGCGGCGTCAAGCACCGTCGCGCGCAAGCTCGCGCCAGCCGATGTCGCGGCGGTGGAAACCGTCGGCATAGTCGATCGCGTCGACCCCGCGATAAGCGCGCGCCCGGGCGTTGGCGAGCGTGTCGGCGATGGCGGTGACCGCGAGCACGCGGCCGCCTCCGGCCAGCAACGCGCCTGATGAATGAACGGCGGTGCCGGCGTGAAACACGGTCACGCCATGCTCCCGCTCCGCCGCCTCGATCCCGTCGATAGGCCCGCCGCGCTTCGGATCGCCGGGATAGCCGGTGGCCGCGACGATCACCGTCATCGTCGATTGTTCGCTTAATTCCGGCGCCTCGAATTTAGCGCCGGTCGCAACCGCCATCAGCAGCGCGGCGAAGTCGCCCTCGATACGCGGCATGATCGCTTCGCATTCGGGATCGCCGAAGCGGACATTATATTCGATCAGCTTGGGGCCGGACGAGGTCAGCATCAGCCCGGCGAACAATATGCCCGAAAAGGGCGTCCCCGCCTCGGCCATTGCCTTCGCGGTCGGCTCGATAATTTCGCGCATGGCGCGCGCTTCGAGCTCGCGGGTCAACACCGGCGCGGGCGAGTAAGCGCCCATGCCGCCAGTGTTGGGGCCCGTGTCGCCTTCGCCGACGCGCTTATGGTCCTGCGCCGAGGCAAGCACCACCGCCCGCTCCCCGTCGACCAGTGCGAACAGGCTCGCTTCCTCGCCTTCGAGAAATTCCTCGATCACCATCGGCCCGTCACCTGCCGCGCGGATTGCGGCCTCGGCTTCTCCGGCGCTCATCGCCACCGTCACGCCCTTACCGGCGGCGAGCCCGTCGGCCTTGATCACCACCGGAATGGGAAAGCGGCCGAGCGCGGCGAACGCCTCGGCCATGGTCTCGACACGGACATAGTCGGCGGTCGGGATTCCGGCGCAGGCGCACAAATCCTTGGTAAAGCCCTTTGAGCCTTCGAGCATAGCGGCGGCCGCCCTCGGGCCGAAGACGGCGATCCCGGCGGCGCGGGCGGCGTCAGCTATCCCGGCGACGAGCGGCGCCTCGGAGCCGACTACCAGCAGGTCGATGGCATGAGCCTTGGCCAGCGCCACCACCGCATCGCCATTGCAGGGGTCGATCGCGAAGCAGCTCGCCCAGCGCGCGATGCCAGGATTGCCCGGCGCGGCGATCAGCGCGCCGCAGCTCGGCGATTGCCTTAGCCGCCAGGCCAGCGCATCCTCGCGTCCGCCCGAACCCAGCAGCAGAATGTTCATGAACGTTTCCGACCTTGGCCCAGACGAAGATCCCGGCCTGATAGCCCCGCCGCGCCCCGGCGACAATTCGCCGGCGCAGACGGTCAGCGAATTGTCCGGAGCGCTCAAGCGCACGGTCGAAGGCGCGTTCGGGCAGGTTCGCGTGCGCGGCGAGATTTCGGGCTGGAAGCGCCATGCTTCGGGCCATTGCTATTTCACGCTCAAGGACGAGGGCGCGTGCATCGACGCGGTCATCTGGAAAGGTCAGGCGGGCGGCATCGCCTTTCGGCCGGAGGACGGCGCCGAAGTCATCGCATCGGGCAAGCTGACCACTTACGCCGGGCGGTCGAAATATCAGATCGTGGTCGCGCGGATGGAGCTGGCCGGGGCCGGGGCGCTGATGGCGCTGCTCGACCAGCGGAGGCGCAGCCTGGCCGCGGAAGGGTTATTCGACGAGGCGAAGAAGCGGCCGCTCCCGTTCCTTCCGCGCGTCATCGGCGTGGTCACTTCGCCGACCGGCGCGGTGATCCGCGACATCCTCCACCGCCTCGCCGACCGCTGCCCGACCCACGTCATCGTGTGGCCGGTGCCGGTCCAGGGCGAGGGTGCGGTGGCCAAGGTCGCGGCCGCGATTCGCGGGTTTGGGGCGCTTCCAGCCGACGGCAGCGGCCCGGTGCCGCGCCCCGACCTGCTGATCGTCGCGCGCGGCGGCGGTTCGATCGAGGATTTGTGGGCGTTCAATGAGGAGGAAGTGGTCCGCGCCGCCGCCGCCTCGCCGATCCCGCTGATTTCCGCGGTCGGGCATGAGACCGACACCACGCTGATCGATTTCGTTTCCGACCGCCGCGCGCCGACTCCGACCGCGGCGGCGGAGATGGCGGTGCCGGTGCGCGCCGAGCTTGCCGCTGTGCTATCGGAATTTGGCCATCGGCTCGGTGGTTCCGCGGTGCGCGGCCTGACGCGGGCGGGCGAGCGATTGTCAGCGCAAACCTGCCGCTGGCCGGCGGCGGCGCAATTGCTCAGCCCGCTTGGCCAACGGCTCGACGACCTTGGCGACCGGCTTCCCCGGGCGCTCGAGGCGCGCGCCGCCAAGGGCCGTGCGGCGCTTGCCGAATCGGGGG
>JALYQH010000066.1 GCA_030855945.1 Pseudomonadota bacterium
CATCTAGGATATTTTGCATGGGCGGCCGGGTGGGGGCGCGGGCCGGTGCCGCTCTTCACTACAGAAAACGCTCAAAGATATTCGACGAGGATATCGACCGATCCGCGATAGGCGCCGTCGCCCTCGCCGCTGATCCGCAAATCCCCTCCGAAGCGGAAGGTCAGCGTCCCGTCGTCGCCGATTCGCGGGAAGGCGGCGAGGTCGGTGACGATCGAATCGATTCGAATCGCGCCCTGCCCCTCGCCGTAAAGCTGGACGAAGGCCGGCAGCTCGACGCGCACCGCGCGGCCTGGCTCGCCGCGAACCATGACGCTGCCCGGCATCGCCCGAGCGCCGGTGGCGCTGGTCGCACCCGACATGGTCGCCGCGCCGTCCGGTGACATTTCAACCAGCGCCTCGCCGAGACCAGCGAAGACGATGCGGTCGAACTCGAGCCTGGTCAGAACTTCGAGCCGGAGCGGAGTTTCGGGACGCGCGTCGGCGGCCTGATCGCGCTCGGGGCTGCACAGTTGACAGGGTGCCTGGGCGCTCTGCGCCCGCGCCGCGCCAGGCGCGACAAGGCACGCGGCGCCAAACGCCACGACCATTCCCGGGGCAAGAAAGCGGCCCGACATAGGTGCCAAGCTATTGGTCAGGCCTTTAAACAGGGTTAACAGCGTTTTGACGAATGAGGAGACGGCGATGACCGAGCGCAGCAACGACGAATGGCGCGGGAAGCTGACGCCTGAGCAGTATCGAATTCTTCGCCAGGGCGGGACGGAGGCTCCCGGCACCGGCGAGCTGCTCCACAACAAGCAGGCTGGCGACTATGTCTGTGCCGGCTGCGGCGCCGTCCTGTTCGCGAGCGACGACAAATATGACAGCGGCTCGGGCTGGCCGAGCTTCACCGCGCCCGTTGCCGGCGAAGCGGTCGAGGAAATCAGCGACCGCAGCCTGGGCATGGAGCGCGTCGAAGTACGCTGCGCGGCGTGCGCGGGCCATCTTGGGCATGTCTTTCCCGACGGGCCCGGCCCCGACGGGCTGCGCTACTGCATCAATTCGGCATCGCTTGGATTTGCCCAAGGCAAGGCCGGCGAGGACGGGGAGGGCGAAGCGGCGGCGGACGCCGACGGCCGCTAAGTGACGGCGCTTGTCGCGGACGGGCCGAGCCAATAGGGATGGTGTGCCTATGCCGCCCATTCCCACGCAACCCAAGCCGCGCGGCTTGATCGGATCGATCGTTCGCTGGGGGCTGGCGCTGGCCGGGCTGATGCTGCTTTCGCTCGGCATCGCGGTGGCGGTGGCGATGGCCTCGTTGCCCGATTATGGCCAGCTCAGCCGGCGCAGCGACTTGGGGCAGATGATCCGCGTCCGCGCCGCCGACGGCACGCTGCTGGTGTCGATCGGGCCAAGTTTCGGCCGCTGGCTGGCTTATGACGAGATTCCCGGGACGATGCGCTCGGCGATGATCGCGGTCGAGGACCGGCGTTTCCGAAGCCACCCAGGGGTCGACCCGATCGGCATGGCCCGATCGATCAAGGTCCGGATCCAGTCGGGCAGCTGGAAGCAGGGCGGCTCCACCATCACCCAGCAGCTGGCGCGAAACATCTTCCTGACCAATAGCCGGACCTTCGGCCGCAAGCTCAAGGAAGGCGTGCTGGCGCTCGCGATCGAGGCCAAATTCTCCAAAAATCAGATACTCGAGCTGTACCTCAACCGGGTCTATTTCGGGGGCGGCGCTTACGGCATCGACGCCGCCAGCCGGACCTTTTTCGGTCATAGCGCCGACCGGCTCGCGCTTGGGGAGGCTGCGATCATCGCCGGGCTGGTCAAGGCGCCGTCGAACTATTCGCCGACCGCCGATGTCGAGGCCGCCCGCGGCCGCGCCGGGGTCGTGCTCAACTCGATGGTCGAGAACGGTTTTCTAAGCGCAGCCGCGGCAGCCAGCGCCAACCCCGCCGAGATCCGCCTGCAGCCCCCGGTGAAGCAGAACAGCGTCCGCTATTTCACCGATTGGGCGCTGCCCCAACTCGACACGCTGATCGACGAGACCAACGACCCGATCGACGTTTGGACCACGCTCGACCCCGGCATGCAGCGAGCGGCAAATCGGGCAATCAACGCTCACACACCGCGCGGTGCGCAGGGGGCGCTCGTCGCGCTAGACCGCGACGGCGCGGTTCGGGCAATGATCGGCGGGCGCGACTATGTCGATTCGATCTACAATCGCGCCAGCCAGGCCGAACGCCAGCCGGGATCGGCGTGGAAGCTGTTCGTCTATCTCGCGGCGCTCGAAAGCGGAATGAAGCCGACCGACACGATCATCGACGAGCCTTTTTCCGTCGGCGGCTGGAGCCCGCGCAATTCGACCCGGACCTTCACCGGCCCCGTGACCCTGCGTGAGGCCTTCGCGCGGTCGATCAATACCGTCAGCGCCAAGATCGGCGACCAATTGGGGTTCGGGACGATCGCCGACATGGCGCGGCGCTTCGGGGTGAGTGGCACGATCAGCACCTATCCGTCGATGGTGCTGGGCACGAGCGATGTCCGGCTGATCGACATGACCCGCGCGTTTGCCGCGGTCGGCAATCGCGGGGTCAGCGTAATGCCCTACGCGATCCGGCGCGTCGTCACCGCCGAAGGGCGGCTGCTCTACCAGCACGACCAGCAGGAGGAGCGCGTTCTGGTCGCGCCCTATGTCGCGGCGGAAATGACCGACCTGCTGCAGACGGCGGTGCTGTCGGGAACCGGCCGCGCGGCGCAGATCGGGCGCCCGGTCGCCGGCAAGACCGGCACCACCAGTTCCAACAAGGACGGCTGGTTCGTCGGTTTTTCGAGCGGCCTGACGACCGGCGTATGGATGGGCCGCGACGATGCCAAGGCCGTCGGCGGACTTCAGGGTGGGACCGCACCCGCGCGCGCATTCAGCGATTTCATGAAGGTCGCGGTCGCCAAGCGCCCGGTCGAAAATTTCCAGCTCGAAGTGCCCATCCCAGACTGGCAGCTCGAACCCGATGAGGAAGTGTGGGGCAATCTGGTGGAGGAACCGCTGGTCGATGCCGACGGCAATCCGATCGATCCGCTCGGCGCCCCGGTCGACCCGCTTGGTCCGGGGGCGCCGGTAGATGGCGGCCCGGCCGACCAGGAGTGGCTTGACG
>JALYQH010000068.1 GCA_030855945.1 Pseudomonadota bacterium
CACCAGGCGAGCTGCGCCTCGATGACGGCGATCATGGCGGCGCTCTACTTCCACGCGCTAGGCCCCAACGACAAGGTGGCGGTGAAGCCGCATGCGGGGCCGCTGCTCCACGCGATCCATTATCTACTCGGGTCGCAAAGCCTCGACCAGGTCCAGAACTTCCGCGGCTTCGGCGGGATGCAAAGCTACCCGAGCCGAACCAAGGACCGGATTCCGGTCGATTTCTCGACCGGTTCGGTCGGGCTGGGCGTGGCGATCACCGCTTTCGCATCGCTGGTGCAGGACTATCTCACCGCGCACGGCATGATGGAGAAGGCCGACCGCGGCCGGTTCGTCGCACTGATCGGCGATGCCGAGCTCGACGAGGGCAATATCTACGAATGTTTGATCGAGGGCTACAAGCACGACATCCGCAACTGCTGGTGGATCGTCGACTATAACCGCCAGAGCCTCGACGCGACCTCGGCCGACCGCATGTTCGAGCGCTTCGATGAGATTTTCGCAAGCTGCGGCTGGCGAACGGTCGAGCTGCGCTACGGCAAGCGACTTGGCGCGGCTGTGGCCAAGCATCCGGCGTTGAAGCAGTGGCTCGACTCCCTGCCCAACGCCGACTTCGCCGCACTGTCGTTTCAAGGCGGAGCGGCGTGGCGCAGGCGGATCGATACCGATCTCGGCAAGACAGCCGCGGCCTTTCTGAAGGCACAGGACGACGAAACGCTCGGCACGCTCATGAGCGACCTCGGCGGCCACTGCATGGAAACGCTGATCGAGGCATTCGACGCTGCGCGGGACGATGTCCCGACCCTGTTCATGGCATGGACGATCAAGGGCTTCGGCCTGCCGTTCGCTGGTCATAAGGACAATCATTCCGGCCTGATGAACCCAACCCAGGCACACGCGCTACGCGACTCGATGGGCATTGCGGAGGGCTCGGAATGGGAGCCGCTCGCGGGCATAGGCGCCAATGCCCGCCCGGCGGTCGAAGCGTTGATCGACGCGAGCCGCATCCGCCGCGACAAGCGCGATCGCTCGTTCGGCAAGATCGCGATCCCGGCCATCCCGGCCCCGGCCGGCGACGAGCAATCGACGCAAGCCGCATTCGGTAAGATCATGCTCGACCTGTCGCGAAGCGGCGGCGACCTTGCCGACCGCATCGTCACCACCTCGCCCGACGTCACCGTCTCCACCAACCTCGGCGCCTGGGTCAACCAGCGCGGCCTGTTCAAGCGGCGCGAGATGAAAGACGTGTTCGCGGCGGCAAAGATTGCATCCGCGCAAAAATGGGCTGCGACAAATCAAGGTCAGCACATCGAACTCGGCATCGCCGAATCGAACCTGTTCCTGATGCTCGCGGCGCTCGGCCTCTCCGGCGACCTGTTCGGGCAGCGGCTGATCCCGATCGGCACGCTCTACGATCCGTTCATCGCCCGCGGCCTCGATAGCCTCAATTACGCTTGTTACCAGGATGCGCGCTTCCTGCTCGTCGCCACCCCTTCGGGAATCACGCTCGGCCCTGAGGGCGGCGCGCACCAGTCGATCAATCCGCCGCTGATCGCGCTCGGCCAGCCTGGCCTGCGCCATTACGAGCCCGCCTTTGCCGACGAGCTTGCGGCGATGATGGAGGAAGCGTTCCGCCTGATCGACGACCCCGCGGGCGAGTCGACCTATCTCCGCCTGTCCACCCGCCTGCTCATCCAGGTCGACCGCACCGACGACAGTTGGAAAGCCGACGCGCTCGCCGGCGGCTACTGGCTGCGAGAGCCCGGTCCCAACTCCGAAGCCGCGATCGTCGCCATGGGCGCGATCATGTCCGAAGCGCTTGCCGCATGGGAGGAACTCAGCGCCGACCTCCCCGGCCTCGGGCTGCTCGCCGTCACCTCGCCCGACCTGCTCCATCGCGGGTGGAGCGAATCCCAAGCCCAGCGCTGGAGCGGCGTCCACAAGCCGAGCCACGTCGGAACCCTGCTCGCCCGCCTCGCCCCCGGCGCCGGCCTCGTCACCCTGTGCGATGCCGCGCCCGCCTCGCTGTCTTGGCTCGGCGGCGTGCTCGGCCAGCGGGTCGCGCCGCTCGGCGTCGACCGCTTCGGCCAGACCGGTAATCTCGCCGACCTCTACGCCGCTTACCGCCTCGACGGCGACGCCATCACCCAGGCAGCGGCAGAATTATTGCTTCCGTCGCGGACCTAAAATCCTTTGTTTACCGTCTCCTGGCTATGAAGCTTGGTAGCTCGGGAAGGATCGGCGTTGGCTAGGCAGCATTATTTCGGCGCACCGGCGCATTTGCGCCAATCCCAGGCGCCGTGCGACTCGGTCCCCTCGCCCGATCGGCAACCGTCCATCCGCCGCGAGGCGCCGCCGCTTCCCCCCGCGCTCGTCCCGAGCGACGACGAATTGAAGCTGCGCCTTGCCGAGGAACTCGAATATGCTCGCCGCCTGCTCGACACGATGGGCGACGAGCTCGCCGCCGACATGGCCGTGATCATGCGCCATTCGGTCGCGCTTCAGTCGGTCGACATCGTCGGTCAGATGCTCGGACATATCGCCAATGTCGTTCGCTCGTCGGACCCGCCCGGCGCGGTCGAGCGCATCGGTATGTGCGAATTGAAGGCCCGCCTCCAGCGCCACCGACTCTGATTGCTTGGCAAGCGCCGTCCGGCTCGCCTAGAGCGGACGGATGCCCGGACGCTTTTTCGAAGAATGGCAGGTCGGTGACTCGGTCGCCCACGCCGTCACCCGCACGGTCACCGAGACCGACAACGTCCTCGTCTCCGCGCTCACTCATAACCCGCAGCCGATGCACCTCGACCACGAACTCGCCGCCGCGTCTGAATTCGGCCGGCCGCTGGTCAATTCGATCTACACCTTCGGGCTGATGGTCGGCGTGTCGGTCACCGACACCACATTGGGCACGCTGATCGCCAATCTGGGCTATGACGCGCTGACCTTTCCCGCCCCGGTGTTCGTCGGCGACACGTTGCGCAGCGAGAGCAAGGTTCTGTCGCTGCGCGAGTCGAAGTCCCGGCCGACCGCGGGCATCGTCACATGGGAGCATCTAAGCTTCAACCAGAAGGGCGAGCTCGTCTGCCGTTGCACCCGATCGGCGTTGATCGCGCGGAAGCCGGCATGAGCGACAAGGGGCCCCCGCGCAGCTGGCTGTTCGTCCCCGCCGACAGCGATAAGAAAATCGCCAATGCGCTGGCCAGCGACGCCGACGCCCTGATCTTCGACCTCGAGGATAGCGTTGTGCCGGAGCAGAAAGCCGCAGCGCGCGACCTGCTGAAGAACCTGCCCGCGCGCTCGGGCGGACCCGAATGGTGGGTGCGGATCAACCCGCTCGGCAGCGATCAGCTCAAGGCCGATTTGAAATTGCTCGCCTCGGCCGACTTCACCGGAATCGTCTTGCCGAAGGCGGAAAGCGGTGCCGACGTCACCCAGCTCGCCCACCGCACCGGCAATGTCCCGATCCACGCCATCGTCACCGAAACCGCCGCCAGCCTGTTCGGCCTGCTCTCCTACCGCGACGCCAAGTCGCCGCTCGCCGCAATGAGCTGGGGCGCCGAGGACCTTTCCGCCGCGCTCGGCGCATCGAGCAAGCATGATGCCGATGGCGACCTCGCCTTCACCTACAAGCTTGCCCGCTCCTTGTGCCTCGCCGGCGCGGCCGCAGCCGGCGTGCAGCCGGTCGACGGCGTGTTCGCCGACTATAAGGACGATGACGGGCTCGAGATCGAGGCGCGCGCCGCCGCATCCGAAGGCTTCACCGGCAAGCTCGCGATCCACCCGGCGCAGGTGCCGGTGATCAACGCCGCTTTCACCCCGTCGAAATTCGAAGTCGCCCACGCCCGCGTGATCGTCGCCGCCTTCGACGCCAATCCGTCGGCCGGCGTCCTGTCGGTTGGCGGCAAGATGGTCGACCGCCCCCACCTCATCCAGGCGCAGCGAGTCCTCGCCCGCACCCGCTAGACAGGAGATCGCACATGCCGACGCAAGCCACCGGATGGGGCACCGACGCCGCCGACCAGCCGCTACGGCCGATGCAGATCGAGCGGCGCGATCTTCGCCCCGACGACGTCGCGATCAAGATCACTCATGCCGGCATCTGCCACAGCGACCTCCACACCTGCCGCAACGACTGGGGCGGGACGCGCTACCCGGTGATTCCGGGGCATGAGATTGTCGGCACGGTCTCCGACATCGGCGCCGAGGTGACTGCGCATAAGATCGGCGACACCGTCGCGGTCGGCTGCATGGTCGACAGCTGCATGGCGTGCGACCAATGCCTCGAAGGCTGGGAGATTTTCTGCCGCGAAGGCGCCGTCCAGACCTACAATAGCAAGGACCGCCACGACGGCACGGTCAGCAAGGGCGGCTACACCGACCATATCGTCGTCCGCGATCATTTCGTATGCAAGGTTCCGGGTGGGATGGATGTCGCCCGCGTCGCGCCATTGCTGTGCGCCGGGATCACGACCTACTCGCCGCTTCGCCAATATAATGTCGGCAAGGACAGCAAGGTCGCGGTGATCGGCCTCGGCGGCCTCGGCCACATGGGGGTCAAGCTCGCCGCCGCGATGGGCGCGCATGTCACTATCATCACCACGACGCCGGAAAAGGGCGAGGATGCGCTGTTGCTCGGCGCCCATGACGTGATTGTCTCGACCGATAAGGAGGCGATGAAGGCCGCCGCGACCCGCTTCGACTTCATCCTCAACACCATCCCCGTGAGCCACGAGATCGACCAATATCTGCAATTGCTCGGCCGCTCTGGGCGAATGGTGATCGTCGGCGCGCTAACCCCGATGCCGGGGTTCGTGGGCATGAACTTGATCTTCTGGAATCGCGCGGTCGGCGGCTCGGCGATCGGCGGCATTCCGGAGACTCAGGAAATGCTCGATTTCTGCGCTGAGCACGACATTTATCCCGAATGCGAGATGATCCGCATGGAGGAGGTCAACGAGGCCTATGAGCGCTTGCTCAAGAATGACGTCCGCTACCGCTTCGTGATCGAGATGGACCCCGCGTGACCGGGGCCGTTCATCCGGTTCCGCTCGATTTCGAAGCGCGGATTGGACCGGCCGAGTTGCAGGCGCTGCGCGCAGATGTTGTGGTCGATCGCGACGCATTCTGGCTCGAACAGGCGCGCCGGCTCGACTGGCTGCGCTTCCCGAAAAAGGCCGGCGACTGGTCGTTCGACGCGGCGGATTTTCACATCCGTTGGTATGAAGACGGCCAGCTCAATCTCGCGGCCAACTGCCTTGACCGCCACCTCGACCGCCAAGGCGACAAAGTCGCGATCATCTTTGAGGGCGACGAGCCCGGCGACGGGCGCACGCTGACCTACCGCGAATTGCACGACCTCACCGGACGCTTCGCCAACCTGCTGGGGCGCGAGGGCGTTGAGCGCGGCGACCGCGTTATGATCTACATGCCGATGATCCCCGAAGCAGCCGCCGCGATGCTCGCCTGCGCTCGGATCGGCGCGGTCCATTCGGTCTGCTTCGGCGGCTTCTCGCCCGAGAGTCTCGCCGGCCGCATCGACGACTGCGGGGCGCGGATCGTCGTCACCGCCGACGAAGGGTCACGCGGCGGCAAGCGCATCCCCTTGAAGGCCAATGTCGACAAGGCCTGCGATCTCGCCGCGACCGAGGTCCGGCGCGTCATCACCATCGCTCGCACCGGCGCCGACGTGCCGATGGCCGAAGGCCGCGACATTAGCTGGGAATCGACGCGCGCCTTGCTCTCGCCCGACTGCCCGGCCGAAGTCATGGACGCAGAAGACCCCCTGTTCATCCTCTACACCTCAGGCTCGACCGGGAAGCCCAAGGGCGTCGTCCACACGGTCGGCGGTTATTCGGTGTGGGCGGCGACGACCTTCGACTGGGTGTTCGGCGCGCGCGAGACCGATATCTTCTGGTGCACCGCCGACGTCGGCTGGATCACCGGCCACAGCTACACCATCTACGGCGCGCTCCTGAATGGCGCGACATCGGTGATGTTCGACGGCGTCCCGACCTATCCCGACGCCGGCCGTTTCTGGGAGACGATCGACCGGCTTGGCGTGACGATTTTCTACACCGCGCCCACCGCGATCCGCGCGCTGGAGCGCGAGGGCGACGCATTCGTTACCCGCCACAACCGCAGCTCGCTGCGCCTGCTCGGCACCGTCGGCGAGCCGATCAACCCCGATGCGTGGGAATGGTATTGGCGCGTGGTGGGCGACAAGCGCTGCCCGGTAGTCGACACCTGGTGGCAAACCGAGACCGGCGGAATTCTCATTTCAAACTTTCCCGGCGCGATGCCGATGAAGCCCGGCTCGGCGAGCCGCGCCTTGCCCGGGATCGCGCCGATTCTGGTCGATGCCGAAGGGCAGGAACTGCGCGGCGCGGCGAGCGGCAATCTCTGCCTGCGCACCAGCTGGCCCGGCCAGATGCGCGATGTGTGGGGCGATACCGACCGCTTTTTCCAGACCTATTTCACCGCTTACCCCGGCCTTTACTTCACCGGCGACGGCTGCCGCCGCGACGAGGACGGCTATCATTGGATCACCGGCCGGGTCGACGACGTCATCAACGTCTCGGGCCACCGCATCGGCACCGCCGACGTCGAAAGCGCGCTCGTCGCCCACCCGCTCGTTGCCGAAGCCGCTGTGGTCGGCGTGGCACACGACATCAAGGGCCAGGGGATCCACGCCTTCGTTACGCTGAATGCGCGCGAAGAGGGCAGCGACACGCTCCGCGCCCAGCTCAACGACGAGGTGAAGCGACAGATCGGAGCACTGGCCAGGCCGGAATCGATCCAGTTCGCCCCGGCCCTGCCCAAGACCCGATCGGGCAAGATCATGCGCCGCATCCTGCGCAAGATCGCCGAGGGCCAGACCGGCGGCTTCGGCGACATTTCGACCCTCGCCGACCCCGCCGTGGTCGAGGCGCTGGTCGCCGACCGTGGACCGAAGTGACGCAGCGCCGCGTTACCCGTTCCATGAACCGAATTTTATTGCTGGCGGTCGCCCTCGCCGGCTGCTCGTCCCCCGCGCCGGCCTCCGCCGAACCGTTCGATCCGCTCGCCTTCTTCACGGGACCGTCGAACGGCGTCGGCACGCTCAAGGTTGCTCTGTCGTCGCCGGTAACGATCCGCATAACCAGCGTCGGCAAGCCCGACGGCAAGGGCGGAATCGTCCTCGATCAGATCATCCGCCAGGGCGACAAGCCGCCGCGCGAGCGCCGCTGGACGCTGCGCCCCACCTCGCCGACGACCCTCACCGGGACGATCACCGACACGCCCGGCAAGATCAGCGGGAGGATGGTCGATAACCGCCTGTTGCTCGATTATAAGATGGCGAATGGGATGCAGGCGCATCAGGTGCTCACGCTTCAGCCCGGCGGCACCGTCCTCAACCGCATGACCATCAAGCGCTTCGGCATGCCCGTCGCCCGCGTCGAAGAGACGATTACCAAGGGCAAGTGAGACGGGGCCTAGTGCGGCACCGCGCCGATCTCGAATCCCGTCTTGTCGTGCAGCGCGAAGCGGTCGACGATGTCGGCGCTCGCCCGATTATAGCCGATCATCTCGACACTCCCTCCGTCGCGGCGCAGCCGGGCGACGATCTTGTCGAGCGCCGCGACGCCCGAAATGTCCCAGAAATGCGCGCCGGTCATGTCGATGACGATGTTCGGCGCCTGCTCCTGGGTCTGAAACGCGCGGACGAAGCGCTCGACCGAAGCGAAGAATATCTGCCCGGTGACGCGATAGGTTGCGGTCCCGCCGCTGGGCGACTCGATGCGCTCGACCGAGAACATGCGCTGGACCTTGCCGGCAAAGAAAATGCCCGACAGGAGCACCCCGGCGAGTACGCCCATCGACAGGTCATGCGTCGCGACGACCACGACGACCGTGGTCAGCATCACTACCGACGACGGCCAGGGATGGCGCTTCAAATTGGTGATTGAGTTCCAGCTGAACGTGCCGATTGACACCATGATCATCACCGCCACCAGCGCCGGCATCGGGATTTGGCCGACGAACGGCCCAAGCACGGCGAGCAGGAACAGGAGGAAGGCGCCCGCGGTCAACGTCGAAAGCCGCCCGCGCCCGCCCGAGGTAACGTTGATGACCGACTGGCCGATCATCGCGCAGCCGCCCATGCCGCCGAACAGAGCCGCGGCGATGTTGGCGCTCCCCTGCCCCCCGCATTCGCGCCGTTTGTCGCTGTCGCTATGAGTCATGTCGTCGACGATCTGCGCCGTCAGCAGCGATTCGAGCAGCCCGACCGCGGCCATCGCCAGCGAGAAGGGAAGGATGATCAGCAGCGTCTCCCAGGTCAGCGGCACATTGGGCAGCACGAAATAGGGCAGCCCTTCCGGAAGTTCGCCCATGTCGCCGACGCTGTTGACCGGCGCGCCGCTCCAGATCGAGATTGCCGACAGGAGGAGGATCGCGACGAGGGGCGAGGGCACGGCCTTGGTAAGGCGCGGCAGCAGATAGATGATCGCCAGCCCCGCCGCGACCATCGCATAGGCCTGCCAGCCGACATTGGTCAGCTGCGGCAGCTGCGCCATGAAGATCAGGATGGCGAGCGCGTTGACGAAGCCGGTGATCACCGATCGCGAGACGAATTGCATCAGCAGGTCGAGCCGCACCAACCCGGCGGCAATCTGGATGATGCCCATCAGGATCGTGGCCGCGAACAGATAGTCGACGCCATGGTCGCGGACCAGCGGGATCACCAGCACGGCCACCGCCGCCGTCGCCGCCGAGATCATGCCAGGGCGCCCGCCGGTGAACGAAATGACGATGGCGATCACCACCGACGCGTAAAGCCCGACGCGCGGATCGACCCCGGCGATGATCGAAAAACCGATCGCCTCGGGGATCAGCGCAAGCGCGACAACGATACCGGCGAGCACGTCGGCGCGAGGATTCGAAAGCCAGTCGCGCCTGAGCGAGGCAAATTTGGTCATGGGGATATTCCAGGTCGATCAGCGGCCGTGCCGCGATAATCCCGGGGATAGGCGCCGGGCCGAGCCACCCGCGCGCGGCGAGTCCGTCGAAGAGCGCCGAGTGCCCGATGGAGGTCGTTCGTGCAAGCGGCAAAAGTGCAGGC
>JALYQH010000095.1 GCA_030855945.1 Pseudomonadota bacterium
GATCTACGCCGGCGTAACCGCGAATCTGCCAGCCAGAATCTACGCGCATCGCCAAGGACGCGGTTCGGCCTTCTGTAAGCGATACAAGATCCAGCGGTTGGTTCGCCGAGCCGCATGAGCGCATCGACGAGGCAATCGCGCGGGAAAAGGCGATCAAAAAATGGCTTCGCGCATGGAAGATCGAATTGATCGAACGCGACAATCCCGGCTGGGAAGATTTGTTCGACCGAATCAACTGATGATTGAAGCGAGAAAGCGGGATTCCCGCTTTCGCGGGAACGACGACTGAGGGTAAGGGGTTGCCATGACCACTCCCCTCCGCACCGGCGGCAAGATCCTCGTCGACCAGCTTCGCATCCAGGGCTGCGACCGTGTTTTCACCGTGCCCGGCGAAAGCTTTCTCGCGGTGCTCGATGCGCTTCATGACGCGCCCGAGATCGACGTCACTGTGTGCCGGCAGGAGGGCGGGGTCGCCTACATGGCCGATGCCGACGGCAAGATGACCGGGCGGCCGGGAGTCGCCTTCGTCACCCGCGGCCCCGGTGCGACGAATGCCAGCGCCGGGGTCCATGTCGCGTACCAGGATTCGACGCCGATGATCCTGTTCGTCGGCGACCTCGATCGCGCCGACAAGGACCGCGAGGGCTTCCAGGAAATCGACTTTCCGGCTTTCTTCGCGCCCATCGCCAAATGGGCGGCGCGGATCGACGATGCCCGCCGCATCCCCGAATATGTCGCCCGCGCCTGGCGCGTCGCCACCGCCGGCCGGCCGGGCCCGGTCGTGCTTGCCATCCCGGAGGACATGCTGCGCGATGAGGTTGCGGCCCTTGATCGCGCGCGAGTGCCCCCCGTGGCCGAAACCCCCGACCCCGGCGCGATTGGCGCGATGATCGAGCTCTTAAAAGAAGCGACCGATCCGGTGGCGATTATCGGCGGCGCCGACTGGAGCCCCTGCGCTGCGCATCATTGGGCCAATTTCGCGTATCGCCACGGCATCCCCACCGCCGCGGCCTTCCGCCGCCAGGACGCGGTCGCCAACGATTGCGGGGTCTATGCCGGCCAGCTCGGCTACGGCCCCAACCCCAAGCTCCAGCAGCGCGTCCGCGACGCCGACTTGCTAATCGTCGTCGGCGCGCGCCTGGGCGAGTCGACTACCGATGGCTACAAGTTGGTCACCCCCGACCACCCGGGCCAGATCCTCGTCCACGTTCACCCCGACCCCAACGAGCTTGGCCGCGTCTATCACGCCGACCTCCCGATCTGCGCCGACATGAGTGAATTCGCGCAAATGTGCGACGAGTGGAGCGACCCCGACCTGGTCCGCTTTTCGGCCGGCGAGGAGGCCCACCGCGAGTGGCTCGAGTGGAGCGAGCCCAAGCCGCGCGACGGCGTGAAGCTCGACCTCGGCCCGTGCGTCAAGGCGATGCGCGAAAAACTTCCCGCCGACACGATCATCTGCAACGGCGCCGGTAATTTCTCGGGCTGGTGGCACCGCTATTGGCATTATGGCGCGCAACCGACCCAGCTTGCGCCGACGTCAGGGACGATGGGGTATGGCCTCCCCGCAGCGGTCGCCGCCGCGCTTCGCTTCAAGGACCGCACCGTGGTGTGCGTCGCCGGCGACGGCGATTTCTTGATGAACGGGCAGGAATTGGCGACCGCCGCGCAGTATGGCGCGGAGCTGCTCGTCATCCTCGTCGACAATGGCGCCTACGGCACCATCCGCATGCACCAGGAGCGCGACTATCCCGAACGGATCAGCGCCACCACCCTCGCCAACCCTGACTTCGTCAAGCTCGCCGCGGCCTATGGCGGCTGGGGCGTCCGGGTCGAGGCCACCGCGGAATTCGCCCCCGCACTCGATCAGGCGATGAAGCGCGGCGGCATCCGCCTGATCCACTGCATCACCGATGTCGAGGTGATCACCAACCAGACGACGATCTCATCGCTGCGAAGCCGCTGACGGTAATGACGGCAACGGACAGCGTCTTCGCGGGCTCCATCCCGGAAATCTACGACCGCTACATGGTACCGATGGTATTTGCGCCGTTCGCGAGGCTCGTTGTCGAGCGCGCCGCGTTGCTCGAGCCGCGCGACGTCCTCGAAACCGCGGCGGGTACTGGCGTCGTTACCGAAGCCCTGCACTACGCCCTGCCAGACGCTCGGATCGTCGCCACCGACCTCAACCCGCCGATGCTGGAGCAGGCCGCGCGGCGCGTCGGTCACCAAAATGTCCGCTTCCGGCAAGCCGACGCACAGAATCTGCCGTTCGAAGAGAAAAGTTTCGACCTCGTCCTGTGCCAGTTCGGCCTGATGTTCATGCCCGACAAGGTTCGCGCCAATTCGGAAGCCTATCGAGTGCTCAGGGATGGCGGCCGTTATATGCTGGTGATCTGGGATTCGATCGATCGCAACCTCGCCACCCGAACCACCGGCCGCGCCGTCGCCGACCTGTTCCCGGGAGAGGCCGCTCGCTTCTATGAACGCGTGCCCTTTCGCTATTCCGACATCAACCTGATCGAGAGCGATTTGCGGGCTTCGGGCTTCGGCGCCGTAGACATCGAAACCGTCGAGTTGCGAAGTCGCGCCGCGTCCGTCCGCGACGCGGCCATTGGCCTGGTCCAGGGCACGCCGATGCGCAGCGATATCGAAGCCATTGATCCGGCGCTGCTCGGCACGGCAACCGACGCCGCCGCCGAAGCGCTCCGCGCGTTCGAGGGTCCCGACGGGTTCAACGCACCTATGTCCGCGCATCTGGTGACCGCGACGAAATAGGCAGGCCCCGGCGCGATCGCTAACCGGACGGCGGCCGCCGCCGTGCCCGCTTGGTGAAGTCGATCGCACCGCCCAGCTTCGATGCCCGCCGCTCGAGCCCGAACACCTCGCGCCAACGACGGCTCGCCGGGCAGCCGGGTTCGATGAACATTGGAAGCAACGAGTCCGCAACGTCGGTGAACTTGCCACCCCGCCCATGCTTTCCGCCTAATCCCTTGTTTTCAGCCATATCTATACAACGCGCGGAGAGCGAATCCACCTCGCGCAATCATGTCCGAAACGGAGCGAGCGGAGCCTAGATCAACCCAGCAAGCGGACTGCTGGGGTCGGCGTAGCGGCGCTTCTGCATCCTGCCCGCGAGGTAAGCGAGGCGGCCGCTTTCGACCGCGAGCTTCATCGCCCGCGCCATCATCATCGGCTCCTTGGCCTCCGCAATGGCGGTGTTCATCAGCACGCCGTCGCAGCCAAGCTCCATCGCCACCGCGGCGTCGCTCGCCGTGCCCACCCCGGCATCCACCAGCACCGGTACGCTGGCGCCCTCGACGATCAGGCGGATGGTCACTTGGTTCTGGAGACCGAGGCCCGAGCCGATCGGCGCGCCGAGGGGCATGATCGCGACCGCGCCGGCTTCCTCGAGCTGCTTCGCGGCGATCGGATCGTCGACGCAATAGACCATCGGCAAAAACCCCTCGCCGGCCAACACCTCCGTCGCGCGCAAGGTCTCGCGCATGTTCGGATAAAGCGTGCGCGCCTCTCCGAGCACTTCCAATTTAACCAAGTCCCAGCCGCCCGCTTCGCGCGCCAGCCGCAGCGTGCGGATGGCATCCTCGGCGGTGAAGCAGCCGGCGGTGTTGGGAAGGTAAGTGACCTTGCTGGGGTCGATATGATCGGTCAGCATCGGCTGCTTCGGATCGGAGATGTTCACGCGCCGCACCGCGACGGTGACGATTTCCGCCCCCGACGCCGCGACCGCCGCGGCATTTTCCTCGAAGCTCTTATATTTGCCGGTGCCGACGATCAGGCGCGAAGTGAAGGTGCGGCCCGCCACAGTCCAGGTGTCGGCAATGTTTTCAATCATGTCAGACCTTGTTCTGGACCATGTTGGCGAGACCGCCGATCGGGTCACGCACAAAAAAACGGCGCACGCCCCACGGCTCGTCGCGTGGCGCAAGGATGATCTCATGGCCGTCGGCGACAGCGCGAGCATGAACCACGTCCACGTCATCGACTCCGACCGAATAGTCGGGTTTCAGGCCGGACGGATCGGCCGACAGGACGCTCAGTTGCGCCGCGGGAAAGCCCGGCGCGCGATAGGTCGTGATGAAGTCCAGCGACATGGCTATGTCTAGACCGAGCACATGGGTGAAGAATTGCTGGCCCGCCTCGGCATCCTCGGCAAAGCGGTTGGGCACGATCCGTTCAATCACCATCAGCCCCCGCCAACGAAATGGACGATTTCATAATCGTCGCCATCCTCGACCATCACGCTGCCGAAGGTCGAGCGCGGCACGATCTCCAGGTTCCGCTCGACCGCCACGCGCTGCGGATCGAGGCCGATTTCGGCGATCATTTCGGCGATGCTGGTGCTGCTCGGCATCCGCTTGCGCTCGCCGTTGATGGTCACCCCTGCGCTGCCGTCCAAGCTCACGAAAACACCTCCGTTCGTCCCGAGCCCTTCGGCTCCGCCTGTCGGCGCCGCTCAGGATAAACTTCACCGAATGGTGAAGTCGAGGGGCGCAGTTGAGAACGTCATGCAGACGCACCTCGACTTCGCTCGGCACGAACGGGTAAGGGGCAGATAGGAAGCTAGGCTCGTTAAGGCAAACCATGAACCCGCTGATCTTCGTGCTCAACGGCGCCAACCTCAATTTGCTTGGGCTCCGCGAGCCGGAGATTTACGGCCACGGCACGCTCGACGACATTGCCGGCGCGATGAGCGAGAAAGCGGACGAGCTGGGACTCAGCCTCGACATCCGCCAGTCCAACCATGAGGGCCACCTCATCGACTGGCTGCACGAGGCGCAGGAGCGCGGCGCCAAGGCGGTGATCCTCAATCCGGGCGGCTACAGCCACACGTCGGTCGCGCTTCATGACGCGGTCCAGGCGATTGCGACACCAGTGATCGAGGTGCATCTGAGCGATCCGGAAACTCGCGAGCCGTTTCGTCACACCGATCTAGTCGCGCTCGCTGCCGCCCAGGTGATCAAGGGCCAGGGCGCCGGCGGATATCTTGCGGCACTGGACGCGGCGGCGCGGCTCTGACAGGAGCGCGGCTACGAAGTACGAGGAATATGAGTATGGCCGACCAACCCAAAGAGCATGACATGCGCGTCGATGCCGCGTTAGTACGCGAGCTCGCAGCAATGCTTGATGAAGCCGACCTAAACGAAATTGAGGTCGAGGACGGGCAGCGTAAGATAAAGGTCGTGCGGCACCAGCGATTCCCCGCCGGAATGGGGTTTGTCGGAAACGAGATTCATACTCCATCCGCCGCTCCGGCTCCGGTGGCCGTTGCCGCTCCGCCTCCCGCCGCGGCGGACGCGGTCAAGTCGCCGATGGTCGGCACCTGCTTCCTGTCGCCCGAGCCCGGTGCCAAGCCGTTCATCGCCGTCGGCGAAAAGGTCAGCGCGGGCGACACATTGCTGATTGTCGAGGCGATGAAGGTGATGAACCCGATCTTGTCGACCAAGACCGGGACAGTCCGCCAGATCCTCGTCGCGGATTCCCAGCCGGTCGAATATGACCAGCCGCTCGTCGTGATCGAATAGGCTGCCACGGTGCCGATCCAGAAGCTGCTGATCGCCAACCGCGGCGAGATTGCGCTGCGTATCCACCGCGCCTGTCATGAAATGGGAATCAAGACGGTCGCGGTCCATTCGACCGCCGACGCCGACGCGATGCACGTCAGGCTCGCGGACGAAGCGGTGTGCATCGGCCCGCCGCCGGCCAAGGACAGCTATCTCAACATCGCCAGCATCATCTCGGCCGCCGAGATCGTCCACGCCGATGCCATCCATCCGGGCTACGGATTCCTCAGCGAGAATGCCCAGTTCGCCGAGATCGTGGAGAGCCACGGGCTGATC
>JALYQH010000096.1 GCA_030855945.1 Pseudomonadota bacterium
GCGCCGGGTCGGCGAATGGCGCTCCGGGCGGGCGCGGTCGCTTCGCTCGCCGGCGGCGCGGACCGCGTTCGAGGCGATGCTGCCGACGCTGATGGCCGCGATCGGCGCCGGCCCCGACCCGTCGCGCGCGCTCAACCGCTTCAGCGACGTGATCGAGCGGCTGTCGAGCGGGGTCAACCTCTACCGCTTGCTCGATGCCCGGCCAAAGCTTGCCGGGCTGGTCGCGCTGATCCTGGTCCATGCGCCCGCACTCGCCGATCAATTGGCACGGCGGCCGACCCTTCTCGACGGGTTGATCGACGACAGCTCCTTCGCCCTGCCGCCCCCTGCCTCCGAACTGGCGGAGCAGTTCGCCGCCGCAATCGCGGGCGATCCGCTCGACGTTGCGCTCGACCGCATTCGCCGGCTGGTCGGCGAGCGGCGGTTCGCGCTCGGTGTCCAGCTGATCGCCGCGCACCGCGATTCGATCGCAGTGGCCGAAGGCTATAGCGACCTCGCCGAAGCGGCGATCGTCGCGCTGGCGGGCGTCGCGACCCGCGATTTCGCGCTCGTCCACGGCGACATTCCCGGCGGAGAGCTGGTCGTGCTCGGCCTCGGCCGGCTCGGCGGCCGCGCGTTGACCCACGCCAGCGACCTCGACCTGATCTATTTGTACGACGCACCGGAAGGCGCGCGCAGCGACGGGGCCAAATCCTTGAGCGCGACCGATTATTACAACCGCCTCGCCAGCCGCATCTCCGCCGCCTTGAGCGTCCAGACCGCCGCCGGTCCGCTCTACGATGTCGACACACGGCTTCGCCCCCAAGGCGCGCAGGGCATGCTCGCGGTCAGCCTTGCCGGGTTCGACGTCTATCAGCGCGGCGAGGCGTGGACGTGGGAGCATATGGCACTGTGCCGTGCGCGGCCGCTGACTGGGTCCGCCGCGAGGAGGGCGCGGGTGCGCAAGCAGATTGCAGCGATCCTGTCGCTGCCACGCGACGCGCCCCAAGTTCGGGGGGACGCGGCAAAAATGCGCGGCGAAATGGCGCGGCACAAGCCGCCGGCGGGGCCGCTCGACATCAAGCTTGGCCCAGGGGGGCTCGTCGATCTCGAATTTGCGGTCCACACGCTTCAACTCGCCCATAATGCGGGGCTCGATCCGCGGCTGGAAGTCGCGCTTGCCGCGCTGGTCGAGATGGGCCTGATCGATGGCGGGGCCGATCCGGACCTCCGGCTGCTCAGCCGAATGCTGGTGGTGTTGCGCCTTGTCGCGCCCGGGGGCATGGAGCCGGCCGAGCAGTCGCGGGCGCTGGTCGCATCGCTATGCGGGCAACGCGACTGGCCGGAACTCATGGGCGCGATCGACGCGGCGCGGCAGCGGATCGCGGCGCGGTGGCAAATGGTCAAAGGGGAAGCGGAATGATTCAAGAAGGCGACCAGGTTCCAGCGCTGATGGCGCGCCTCAGCGACGGCCGCGAGATCAACCTCGCCTCGCCGGGATCGCCCGTGGCGCTCTATTTCTATCCCAAGGACGATACGTCGGGCTGCACCAAGGAAGCGCAGGACTTCACCGAGCTGGCCGCCGATTTCGCCGCCGCCAATGCGATCGTCGTCGGCGTGTCGCGTGACCCGATGAAGAAGCACGACAAGTTCATCGCCAAATATGACCTCGGCGTGCCGTTCGCCAGCGACGAGGACGGCGCCATTTCAGACGCGTTCGGGACGTGGGTCGAAAAGTCGATGTACGGCCGCAAATATATGGGGATGGAGCGCGCGACCTTCCTGATCGATGCCGGCGGGAAAGTCCTCAAGGCATGGCGCAAGGTCAAGGTGCCGGGCCATGCCGAAGCGGTGCTGGCCGCGGTGCGGGCGATATGAGCCTCGGCGACCGGCCCGAAGGCGACGCTGAAAGCGCGGATCCGCGCCACTCGCCATTTGAAAAGCGACCGCCCGCCATGCTAGCGCCCCGGCAACCCGATTACAGGAGCCCCTAGTGGCCGAGTTCACGCTTCCCAAGAACAGCAGGATCACGAAGGGCCGCGCCCATAACGCCGAGGCCGGCGGTCGGCCGAAGTCGTTCAAAGTCTATCGCTACGACCCCGATACTGGCGCCAACCCGCGCTACGACACGTACACGATCGACCTCGACAAATGCGGGCCGATGGTCCTCGACGCGATCATCAAGATCAAGAATGAGATCGACCCGACCCTGACCTTCCGCCGTTCGTGCCGCGAGGGGATTTGCGGGTCGTGCGCGATGAACATCGACGGTCGAAACGGCCTCGCCTGCACCATGGCGATCGAGGATGTGAAGGGCGAGGTCTGCATCACTCCGCTGCCCCACATGGAAGTGGTCAAGGACCTCGTCCCCGACATGACCCATTTCTACGCTCAATATGCCTCGGTCCAGCCGTGGCTGAAGACGGCGACTCCCGAACCCTCGGCCAAGGAGCGTTTCCAGTCGCCCGACGACCGAGCCAAGTTGGACGGCCTCTACGAGTGCATCCTGTGCGCCTGCTGCTCGACCTCCTGCCCAAGCTATTGGTGGAACAGCGACAAATTCCTCGGCCCGGCGGTGCTTCTCGCCGCCTATCGCTGGCTCGCCGACAGCCGCGACGAAGCGACCGGCGAGCGGCTCGACCAGCTCGAAGACCCGTTCCGCCTCTACCGCTGCCACACCATCATGAACTGCGCCAACGTCTGCCCCAAGGGGCTGAACCCGGCGAAAGCGATCGCGGAAGTGAAGAAGATGGTCGCGGAACGCGCCGCATGAGCGACGCGCCGTCGCGCATCCCGACCGGAGCTCAACCCCACCCCGACCACGCCGGCTGGTATCATTGGCCGGACATTCCCGCGGCCAGTTTCGCCGGGCAGACCGGGCTGATCCTGTTCCGCGAGGACGGCGGCCTCGCTCGCGTACGCATGTTCCCGACCGAGAAGCATCTCAACATGGGCGGGTCGATCCACGGCGGGGCGGTGATGAGCTTCATCGACATGGCACTGTTCGCCGGCGGGCGGATCGCCGGGATGGGCGAGGGCCATTATGTGACCCTCGACTGCGCCACCCACTTCATCGCGCGGGGCCGTATCGACGCGCCGCTCGACGCGGTCGTGCGGCTGGTCGGCGAGACCAAGGGCGGCCACGTCTTTCTCTCCGGCCACTGCGAGCAGGACGGGCAGCCGACCCATAGTTTCACTGGGACGCTCAAGCGCATCCGCGAGCGGTCGTGACCGGGCCGGTCGGCACGGCCTATGCCGCGCTGATCGCGGCGCAGGAACTGAAGGCCGATCCCGACCAGCAAAAGGCGGTCGCCGCGCTCGACCGCTTCGCCGCCTGCCTCGGCAAGTCCAATGGCGGCTTTCTGTCGAGCCTGTTCAGGAAGCGTGCGGAATCCTGCGGCGTCTATCTGTGGGGCGGAGTCGGTCGCGGCAAGTCGATGCTTATGGACCTCGCGTTCGACAATATCGCGGCCGAACCCAAGTGCCGTACGCATTTCCACGCCTTCATGCTCGACGTCCACCAGCGCCTCCGCGCGGCGCGCGCGACCGAGGAGGGGGACCCGGTGATCGCGGTCGCGAAAGACATCGCCGCCGAGCTGCGCTTCCTCGCCTTCGACGAGATGATGGTAACCAATAGCGCAGATGCGATGATCATGTCGCGCCTGTTCACCGCGCTGATCGATGAGGGCGTAGCGATCGTCACCACCTCCAACCGCCCGCCTGCCGACCTCTACAAGGACGGCCTCAACCGCGAGCTGTTCGTGCCATTCATCGAGCTGATTGAAGCGCGGATGGAGGTGGTGCCGCTCAATGGCCCGACCGATTACCGGCTCGACCGGCTCGCCGGCCTCGACACCTGGCTCGTGCCCAACGGGCCGGAAGCCACCGCAAAGCTTAGCGAGGCCTTCTTCCGGCTGACCGACCATCCCGTGGAGGACCGGTCACGCGTGCCGACCGAGGAGCTCGACGTCGGCGGCGGCCGCACGCTGCACGTGCCCAAGTCGCTCAAGGGCGTCGCGGTCTTCTCGTTCAAGCGGCTGTGCGGAAGCGCGCGCGGCGTCGCCGATTATCTCGCCATCGCCCGCCGCTTTCACACCGTCATCCTCGTCGGCATTCCCGTGCTGACGCGAGAGATGCGCAACGAGGCGGCGCGCTTCGTCACCCTGATCGACACACTCTATGAGCATCGCGTCAAACTCCTCGCCGCCGCCGACGCCGAGCCAGCCGACCTCTATCCCGCGGGCGACGGCCGCTTCGAGTTCGAACGCACCGTCAGCCGTCTCGAGGAAATGCAGAGTGCCGATTATCTCGGCGAGGGCCACGGGCTCCAGGAATGAAAAGGGCCGCCCTGGGTATCCAGAGCGACCCCAACGGCCGGTTGCACTCGGCCGTTAATCGTCAGCGAAGCGATCCTGTCGCGGCGAACTTCCGCCGAATGGCCCGTCTGTTCACCGGCCTGTCTCAGCCAAGGGAACCGCGGCGCCCTGCTTGCGGTTCCATCGTCACCGAAAAGGAGACATTTGATGCTTGGCAAGGCGGACGCCACCCCGATGATCGCGGTCAAGGACCTCGACCGCGCACGGCGCTTTTACGCCGACACGCTCGGACTCGAAGCAGTGGATTCGATCGGCGAGGAAGTGGTGACGATGAAGAGCGGCGACACGCGGATCGACGTTTATCGCTCCGAATTTGCCGGGACCAACAAGGCCACCGCGCTGACCTTTAACGTCGACGACATTTCGTCCGAGGTCCGCGAACTCAAGGACAAGGGCGTCATATTCGAACAATATGACATGGATGGGCTCACCAAGAACGGCGACATCTATGAGGCGGAGGGTATGAAGACCGCGTGGTTCAAGGACCCCGACGGTAACATATTGAGCCTGATTGAAGCGTAAGCGGGCGGTTGCCCGGACGGCGCTGCCGGTCTAGAGCGCGCGCCAAATACCGCGTCGATCCCATGGCGCGGAAATCGCTCGATCGGACGAAGGACCGCCTCGCTTATGGCTCGCAAGAAAATCGCGCTGATCGGCGCGGGAATGATCGGTGGAACGCTGGCGCACCTCGCCGCGATGCGCGAACTTGGCGACATCGTCCTGTTCGACATTGCCGAGGGCACGCCGCAGGGCAAGGCGCTCGACATCTCGCAGGCCGCCCCGGTTGACGGCTATGATGTTACCCTCAGGGGCTCGAACGATTATGCCGACATCGCGGGCGCCGACGTGTGCATCGTCACCGCCGGGATCGCGCGCAAGCCGGGGATGAGCCGCGACGATCTGCTCGGCATCAACCTCAAGGTGATGAAGGCGGTCGGCGAGGGCATTAAGACCCACGCTCCGAACGCCTTCGTGATCTGCATCACCAACCCGCTCGACGCAATGGTGTGGGCGCTTCGCGAATTTTCCGGCCTGTCGCATAACATGGTCGTCGGCATGGCCGGCGTGCTCGACAGCGCGCGCTTCCGCCATTTTCTCGCCGACGAGTTCAAGGTTAGCGTCGAGGACGTCACCGCCTTCGTGCTCGGCGGCCACGGCGATACGATGGTCCCGGTCGTCCAATATTCGACCGTCGCCGGAATCCCGATCCCGGACCTGATCAAGATGGGCTGGTCGACGCAGGAAAAGATCGACGCGATCGTCAAGCGCACGCGCGGCGGCGGCGGCGAGATCGTCGCCTTGCTCGGCAACGGCAGCGCCTTCTACGCCCCCGCGACAGCTGCGATCGCGATGGCCGAAAGCTTCCTCAAGGACAAAAAGCGCGTCCTCCCCGCCGCGGCCAACCTCACCGGCCAGTACGGCGTCGATAATCTCTACGTCGGCGTGCCGATCGTGATCGGTGCGGGCGGGGTCGAGAAGATCGTCGAGATTGCGCTCGACGAAGAAGCGCAAAAGAATTTCACCGTCAGCGTCGACGCGGTCAAGGAACTGCTCGTGGCGTGCAAAGCCATCGACGGAAGCCTGGGAGGGTAATTAATATGTTGCGTACTCTGATCATCGTTGGCGGACTGTTCGCCGCTACTGCAAGCGCGGCTCCGGCGCCCGCCGATCCGGCGATGCTGCCCTTGTTCGAAAAGACCTGCCTTGACGGCGAATTGAGCCGTGCCGCGCGCGAGGCCGCAATTGCCGCCGACGGCGGCTGGACCGTTGCCGATCCCTCGACGCTGGCCTTTGACCAACTCGGCACGGCCAAGAGCAACGAGCCTTTCTATGACTTCAAAAAGCCGCAGGACGTGAAGCTATGGTCACGCACCGTGGACGGCAAGCAGGTCCGCGCGGTGCTGGCGAGCTATGCGCCGAAAAAATCGCGTTATGCGACCGTCTGCGCGCTGCTGGTTCCCGGCGTTCCCAACGGCATGGCCTATTTCGACGGTTTTCGAGGCCTCATGAAGTCTGCTGGCCTCAAGGGAAAGAGCACCGATCTTCCGCATTATGTCGAATTCACCGGCAAGCTCGCTGACGGCCGCAAGTCGCGCGCAGACCTCTTTTCGCGCACTCAAGTGACACCCGGCGAGCGCGACACCATGCACCTCTACATCGCCTTCTGAAGAAAGACCGACCGTGAGCATCCTCGTCGACCGGAACACCAAGGTCATTACCCAGGGAATGACCGGCGAAACCGGCACTTTCCACACCCAGCAGGCGCTCGATTACGGGACGCAGATGGTTGGCG
>JALYQH010000100.1 GCA_030855945.1 Pseudomonadota bacterium
GAACTCGGGCTTCCGCTTGGCCGCGAACGCTTCATAGGCGCGGCCGAAATCGTTCGTCGCCATGCAGATCGCCTGAGCCTGGGCTTCCATTTCGAGCGCGGTGTCGATCGACACGTTCCACTCGATATCGAGCTGGCGCTTGGTCATGGCGTGCGCGAAGGCGGGGCCACTGGCGATCGTTTGCGCCAGGCCGGCGGCCTCGTGGCTGAGCATGTCTGCGTCAACCACGCGGGCGAAGAAACCCCAGGCGAGGCCTTCCTCGGCGGTCATCACCCGGCCCGAAAACAAGAGGTCGGCGGCGCGGCCGTGGCCGATCAGGCGCGGGAGGATGGCGCAGGCGCCCATGTCGGCGCCGGCAAGCCCTACGCGCGTGAACAGGAAAGCGGTGCGCGCGTCGGGGCTGGCGAGACGCAGATCGCTGGCCAAGGCGAGGATCGCTCCGGCGCCGGCGCACACGCCGTCGACCGCGGCGACGATCGGCTGCGGGCAGGCGCGCATCGCGCGGACGAGGTCGCCGGTCATGCGGGTGAAAGCGAGCAGCTCGGGCATCGCCATTTTGGTCAGCGGGCCGATGATTTCGTGAACGTCGCCGCCCGAACAGAAATTGCCGCCCGATCCGGCGATGACGAGGCTGCGGACCTCGGGTGTGACCACGAGGGAGCGGAACGTGTCGCGCAGCTCGGCATAGGATTCGAAGGTCAGCGGATTCTTGCGCTCGGGCCGGTCGAGGGTGATCATGCCGACGCCGTCGGAGAAGCTCCAGCGGAAGTGGGTCGGCGAAAATTCGGAGGGGTTCATGCGCTGGTCCCGCCGTCGATGGTCACGCAGGCGCCGTTGATCGAGCGGCTGAGCGGGAGGCACAGATTGACGATCGACGCCGCGACTTCCTCGGCGGTGACCAGTCGGCCGCTGGCGTTCAATGCGGCGAGCGCGGCGCGCGATTCGTCGTCGCCGCGCTTGGTGACGCGCGAAATTCGGGCGGCGCTCTCATCGACCATCGGCGTGTCCACGAACGACGGGCAGATGGCGTTGACGGTGAGACTGGTCTAGGCGAATTCGAGCGCGAGGCTGCGCACCAGCCCGACCGCGCCATGTTTCGAGGCGACATAAGGCGCGGCATAGGCGCCGCCCTTCAGTCCCGCGACCGAGGCAACGACGATCAGCCGTTTGTCTTCGCCGTCGAGCAGGTCGGAGAGCGCAAGCTGGGCGCCGTCAAATACGGCGGTCAGGTTGGTGGCGATGATGCGGTCGAACGCCTCCCGGCTGGTACGCGCGAACGGCGCGCTGTCGCCGACGCCGGCATTGAGGATGACGAAATCGAACGGGCCGTTCGCGTCGCGCGCCGCGGCGAAGGCGGTTTCCATCGCGGCGCGGTCGGTAAGGTCGCAAGGGATGGGTTTTCCGCCGGTCTCGCGGGCGACCGCTTCCAACGGCTCGCGTCTGCGGCCCAGTAGCGACACGCTTGCGCCTTCGGCGGCCAGCATCCGCGCGGCGGCGGCGCCGATACCGCTGCCGCCGCCGGTGATCAGCGCATGGCGCCCTTTAGCCCAGCCCAAAGCATTCCCCTTTTCCATGGCCACGCTAGGCCGGTCCGGGGCGCGCGCGCAAGCTTGCAAGCATCAGCTTCGCACCATAGGCATCGCTTCATGGAAACGGGGACGCTGATCGCGCTGGCGATCTATTTCATCGCCATGCTCGGCATCGGCTTTTACGCGTGGCGCAAGTCGACGCAGGACAGCGAGGGCTATCTGCTCGGCGGCCGCGACCTCGGCCCGGCGGTAACCGCGCTTTCGGCCGGCGCCAGCGACATGTCGGGTTGGCTGATGCTCGGCCTGCCCGGCGCGATCTTCCTGTCGGGGCTCGGACAGGCGTGGATCGGAATCGGCCTCGTCATCGGCGCTTACCTCAATTACTTGCTCGTGGCGCCGCGGCTCAGGACCTATACCGAGCTGGCAGGCGACGCGATCACCGTCCCGGACTTCCTCGAGGAACGGTATCACGACAGCAGCCGCTGGCTGCGGCTGATCTCGGCCTTGGTGATCATCATCTTCTTCGCGCTCTACACCTCGGCGGGTATGGTTTCGGGCGGCAAGTTCGCCGTGTCGGCGCTCGGGATGGACTATCTCACCGGCATCGTCGTCACCGGCGGGATCGTCGTCGCCTACACCGCGCTTGGCGGCTTCCTCGCGGTCAGCCTGACCGATTTTGTCCAGGGCTGCATCATGTTCGTCGCGCTGGTGCTGGTGCCGGTCGTCGCCTTCCTCGCGCTGGGAAGCGACGGCCTGTCGCAAGGCATTGCCGCCGCCGAGGCATCGCGCGGCACCTCGCTGACGGCCTTGATCGGCGGCGACGTGACGCTGATCGCGATCATCAGCGCCGCCGCCTGGGGCCTCGGCTATTTCGGCCAGCCGCACATCATCGTCCGCTTCATGGCGATCCGCCGGGTCGAGGACATGCCGGTCGCGCGGCGGATCAACATGGGGTGGATGATCGTCAGCCTCTTGGGCGCGATCCTCACCGGCTACATCGGCGCCGCCTGGTTCGCGCTTCGCGGCGGGGCGCCGGCCGACGCCGAGACAGTGTTCCTGCTGCTTGCCCAAATCCTGTTCCACCCGCTGATCGCTGGCTTCGTGCTCGCGGCGGTGCTGGCAGCGATCATGTCGACGATCAGCTCGCAATTGCTGGTGACCTCGTCGAGCCTGACCGAGGATATCTACAAGAGCTTCTTCAAGCGCTCGGCGAGCGAGCGCGAACTGGTGGCGATCGGCCGCGCCTGCGTCGCGCTCGTAGCGGTGGTGGCGGGGCTGCTGGCGATGGACCCCGAAAGCTCGATCCTTGGCCTCGTCGGCAATGCCTGGGCCGGGTTCGGCGCCGCGTTCGGGCCGGCGATCCTGTTCTCGCTCCGGTGGAAGCGCACCACGCGCCAAGGCGTGCTCGCCGGGATGATCGTCGGCGCGGTGACGGTGATCGTGTGGATCATGCTCGGCCTGTCGGCGACCCTGTACGAAATCGTCCCCGGCTTCATCCTGTCGAGCCTCGCCATCTGGTTGGTCAGCCGCATGACCCCAGCGCCATCGGCGGAGATCGAAGCGCAATTTGAAGCGGCAGCATTGGCCGCAAAGCCTGGAGTTTGAGAATGAAGACCCGTGCCGCCGTCGCCTTCGAAGCCAAGCAGCCGCTCGAAATTGTCGAGCTGGACCTCGACGGCCCCAAGGCTGGCGAAGTGCTGGTCGAGATCATGGCGAGCGGCATCTGCCATACCGACGCCTATACGCTCGACGGGCTCGACAGCGAGGGTCTGTTCCCGAGCGTGCTCGGCCATGAGGGCGCGGGGGTGGTGCGCGAAGTCGGGGCGGGCGTGACCTCGGTCGCGCCAGGCGATCATGTCATCCCGCTGTACACGCCCGAATGCCGGCAATGTAAGTCGTGCCTCAGCGGCAAGACCAACCTGTGCACCGCGATCCGCGCCACGCAGGGCAAGGGAGTGATGCCCGACGGGACCAGCCGCTTCAGCCACCAGGGCCAGCCGGTGTTCCATTATATGGGCTGCTCGACCTTTTCGAATTTCACGGTGCTGCCCGAAATTGCACTGGCGAAGATCGATCCCGCCGCGCCGTTCGACAAGGCCTGCTACATCGGCTGCGGAGTGACCACCGGGGTCGGCGCGGTGGTCAATACGGCGAAGGTCCAGCCGGGCGACAATGTCGTGGTGTTCGGATTGGG
>JALYQH010000108.1 GCA_030855945.1 Pseudomonadota bacterium
CGGCTCTCAGCGACATAGCCGGGTTTGTGATCAAGGTGAAGCAGCCCGGGCCGCCACGAACAATCGATCCCCTCGTCGGCGATGACTGCAAACAGGGAGGCGCGGGCATCTTGCGCGATGGACCACAGCGCGCGTGCCTCGCCAATCCCGAGACGGTCCTCCAGCCACCGTTGACTACGACGCATCCCAATATGAACCTGGCCGCCGTTGCGACCCGACGCGCCGTCGCCAAGCGTACCGCGTTCAAGCAGGACGACTGTTAACCCGCGGCGCGCGGCATGGAGCGCGGCGGATAATCCGGTCAGCCCGCCCCCGACGATGCACAAATCGGCGCGCGCATCCTGGGACAGCGGCTCGGGATCGATCGCGAAGCGCGAAGTCGTCGTGTAATAGGTTGAATTCGTATCGTCCGTCATGAGCGAGCTCCGATCGCACGGGAGCGGGCAAACTCGGAGTTCCGCGTCACTTCCGTTAGATGGTCCGTTCGCCGCAATCGAAGCGCCGTCCGAGCCACTCGGATTGAAATTGAATAGCCCGATCGGACCAATGTCAACGCTGTAAACATGACGGCTGATGCTGGGTGATACAATGGATGCTGCCACCGCCGTAAGGGAGCGCCTCCAGCAACAACTGTACCACTTCGCGTTCGGGAAATGCCGCCGCTACGGCGGCCCGCGCGTCCGCGTCCGCCGCAATACCATGTCCCGGCATTACCACCGCGCCGTTGGCGATGTAGAAGTTCACGTAGGAGGGCTGATGCCGTGGGTCGGCGACGTCCAGAGATGGTGCAACGGGAATATCGATGATCTCGAACCGGCGTCCCTGCGCATCCGCCTGCGCGAGCAAAGCGCGCCGGTTTTCCTGCAGTATCTCGCGCCGTGCGCCATACGTCGTCGCCGGGTCCCCCATCATCACGCGGCCCGGCGCGACTATGCTGGCGAGGCAATCGACGTGACCATCGGTTTCGACCTCGCCGATGTCACCGGGCAACCACACGATCTTGTCAGCGCCAAGCGTGTCCAGCAACTCCGCCTCGATCGCGGCCTGATCTAGGCCGCGGTTGCGATTGGCGTTGAGCAGGCAGCTTTTGGTAGTAATCACCGTGCCCTCCCCGTCGCTCAGGATGGCGCCGCCCTCCGCAATCAGGCGGTTGGTCACCAACGGAAGACCGAGGTCTTCGGCGATGCCACGTTTCAACGCGGCATCGGCGGCATACGGCTGGTATTTGTAACCCCATGCGTTGAATGCCCAATCGACGATCGCCAGGCCGCCATGATCGCCGACGAGGAAAGTCGGGCCACTGTCGCGTATCCAGCTGTCGTCGATCGGGCAAATCCAGATGCGCACCAGATCGCCGCACAGGTTATGCGCCTCCGCCGCATCGACATCGCAACACACTATCACGACCGGCTCGAACCGCGCGATTGTACGCGCGACGAGCGCATGCTCGCGCCTCACGGCCGCCAGCCGGTTGCCCCACAGCACGCTGCGCGATGGCCACGCAATCCAGCATGCGTCGTGCCGCGCGGTTTCAGCTGGCATGAAGAATTTTTGCTTAAGGTACGGGGTCATGTCCAACCGCGCACCCATCTGGTCTTGCGCCTTCAAGGTGGGTTCTCCTGTTGATGAGGCGAGGCGATAGTGATCGCTTTATGCTCCATCGACAAACGCTTTGATTTCACGGGCTACCTGAATATATTTCACGTCATGGACAGCCGTCTGCCGCCATTGAAGTCATTGGAAGGGTTCGATGCGGCGGCGCGACTTGGCAGCTTCGCCGCCGCTGCTGATGAACTCGGGCTGTCGCACTCTGCGATTAGTCACCAGATTCGCGCCCTGGAACGCGCGCTGGATCAGGACCTGTTTCGGCGAGTATATCGCCAGGTCGTGCTGACCGACGCCGGGCGCGATTTCCATCGTACCGTGCGCCAAATGCTCAAGGCATTGCGCGATGGGGTCGATCGACTCGCGCCATATCGCAAGCCTAATTCAGTCATCCTCTACTGCGACCACGCCTTCGCGGACGGCTGGTTGATGCCACGCCTGTCCGATCTCATTGCGAAACTGCCGCAGGTCGACTTATGGTTGGACAGTCGGGGCAGTACCGTCGATCCCGGACGTACGG
>JALYQH010000116.1 GCA_030855945.1 Pseudomonadota bacterium
CGCGACCAGTTCGGTTATCAGCAGCTGATGGAAATAGCCGCCGCCGATTACCCGGAGCGGCCCGACCGATTCGAGGTCAATTACCACTTGCTGTCGTTGACCGAGAACCACCGCATCCGCCTCAAGCTCATGACCGACGAGGACAGTCCTGTGCCGAGCGTGACGGCGCTGTGGCCAGTCGCGGGCTGGCTGGAGCGCGAGGTGTTCGACATGTACGGCGTGACCTTTGCGGGCAATGCCGACTTGCGCCGGATCCTTACCGATTACGGTTTCGAGGGCTATCCGCTGCGCAAGGACTTCCCGCTCACCGGCCATGTCGAACTGCGCTATTCCGAAGCCGAAAAGAGAGTCGTTTACGAGCCGGTGTCGCTCCCCCAGGATTTCCGGACGTTCGATTTCCTGATGCCGTGGGAAGGCCCTGAATATCGCCTGCCGGGCGACGAGAAAGCGACGCCCGAGGCGCCCGGCGCCCCGAGCCCGGCACCGGCGGGGAGCGGGCAGGGCACGCCCAATCCGAAGACCAGAGCCGACACGCCCAAGACGACCGAGACCCCCGCCCAGACCGGAGCTGGCGCAGCCGCGGACGCGCAAGCGAAAAAGGAAGCCCGCAAGCCTGCCGCGAAGAAGCGCGACAACGCCGGCGGCAAGGCCACCAGCCAGCCCGCGCCGGAGCCGGGAAAGAAGCCATGACCGCGCGCGTCGAAGTGAAGACCTTTCCCGAAGCTGGCGACGTCACGCGCGGCGACGAGGCGATCGACAATTACACGATCAACTTCGGTCCCCAGCACCCGGCGGCGCATGGCGTGCTGCGGTTGATCATGGAGCTCGATGGGGAGATCGTCGAGCGGGTCGACCCGCATATCGGCCTGCTCCACCGCGGCACCGAGAAACTGATCGAATATAAGACTTACGCCCAAGCCCTGCCTTACTTCGACCGGCTCGATTATTGCTCGCCGATGTGCATGGAGCATTCGTACGTCCTGGCGGTCGAGAAATTGCTCGGGCTCGAGGTGCCGCTGCGCGCGCAATATATCCGCGTTTTGATGGCGGAGCTGACCCGCATTTCGAACCACATGCTCAACCTGGGCGCGCACGTCATGGACGTCGGCGCGATGACTCCGAACCTGTGGCTGTTCGAAGTGCGCGAAGACACGATGCAGCTTTACGAAGCGGTGTCCGGCGCGCGGATGCATGCCAATTATTTCCGCGTCGGCGGCGTCCACCAGGACATTCCGGAGAAGGTGCTGGCCGACATGGCGACCTTTCTCGACAAGCGCATGCCCTTGTTCGAGGACGCGATCAGCCTCGTCGCCGACAACCGCATCTTCAAGCAGCGCAACGTCGACATTGGCACGGTCAGCAAGGAAGACGCCATCGCCTGGGGCTTCTCGGGCCCGATGATCCGCGCGGCCGGCATCCCTTGGGACCTGCGCCGCAGCCAACCCTACGAAGTTTACGACCGGATGGAGTTCGACATTCCGGTCGGGACTAAGGGCGACTGCTACGACCGCTTCATGATCCGGGTCGAGGAAGTGCGGCAGTCGGCGCGGATCATGCGCCAGTGTTTGAAGGACATGCCGCAAGGCCCGATCGGCAGCCTGGACCGCAAGGTGTTCCCGCCCAAGCGCGCCGAGATGAAGCAGTCGATGGAAGCGCTGATCCACCATTTCAAACTCTACACCGAGGGCTATCACGTCCCCGCCGGCGAGGTCTATGTCGCGACCGAAAGCCCCAAGGGCGAGTTCGGCGTCTATCTCGTCGCCGACGGCACCAACAAGCCGTACCGCTGCAAGATCAGGCCGACCGCTTTCTCGCATTTGCAGGCGATGGATTTCATGATGAAAGGCCACATGCTGGCGGACGTTACCGCCGTGCTGGGCGCCGCCGACATTGTGTTCGGGGAGTGCGACCGGTGAGAAAGCTGGAGGTGATCTCATTCGTGTTGGCAGCGATTAGCTTCGCTTTCTGGCTGTTCGATCAGGGTGCAGCTGTCCCGGTCCAAAACTTTTATTTTCTGCTCGCTGCGACGGTGTTTTTTGTAATCGGTTTTGGCGCGCTTGTCGTTCGGTACGCCAAAGCTGTCGCGCCAGAATGGAACGATGACAATGGCTGAGCGTCACTTCGCCCCCGACACGCCTGAGCTTCGCCAGCGATGGAGCACGTTCGCGTGGAACGAGGCCAATGCCAAGGCGGCGGCCGACATCGTGTCGCGCTATCCGGCGGGGCGGCAGATGTCGGCGTCGATCCCGTTCCTCGATCTCGCCCAGCGCCAGGTCGGGTTGAAGACGGGGACGCAGGGCTGGCTGCCGATCCCGGTGATCGAATATGTCGCGCGCGAATTGGATATGCCGGTGATCCGCGTCCAGGAAGTCGCGAGCTTCTACACCATGTTCAACCTCGTGCCGGTCGGCAAATATCATGTCCAGGTGTGCGGGACGACGCCATGCATGCTGCGGGGGTCGGACGATGTGCTCGCCGCCTGCGCCAAGCGCGGGCTGAAGAAGGGCCACACCACCGCCGACGGGCTGTTCACGCTGAGCGAGGTCGAATGTCTCGGCGCCTGCGCCAATGCGCCGATGGACCAGATCAACGACGACAATTACGAGGATTTGACGGCCGAAAGCATGACCGCGGTCCTCGGCGCGCTCGCCGCCGGCCAGGCGCCCACGGCAGGCCCGCAGATCGAGCGCCAGACCAGCGCGCCCGTGGGCGGTCCGACCAGCCTGAAGAAAGTGGCCGAACGCAATTACGATTATCGGGGGCAGTGGTGATCGACAATCTTGCCGTCATTGCGAGCGAAGCGAAGCAATCCAGTTCTTTGTTTTGGCTGGATTGCCGCGTCGCTTCGCTCCTCGCAATGACGGGCGTGGCGGTATTCGCATGAGCATTGTCGCGATCATCATCGCGGTCATCGCCGCGTTCCTCGTGTTC
>JALYQH010000123.1 GCA_030855945.1 Pseudomonadota bacterium
GGTCAGTGCGCTTTCGAAGCGGCTGGCGATGGCGTTTTGCCGCGCGCGGGCTTCGGCGAGCTTGCCCTGAAGCCTCTTGATGTCGGCTTCATAACCCTTGAGCACGGCCTCGATCTGGCTGAGCTCCGAATGAAGTCCTTCGGCCATTTCGGCGGCCTTGCGCTTTTCGCCGAGCGCGGCGCGGGCAAGGTCGTCGCGGCCTTTGGTCAGCGCGAGCTCGGCTTTCTCGGTCCAGCCATGCTGCATGTCGTCAAGCCGCTGGCAGGCGCGGCGCATTTCCTTGATATCGGCGATCGAGCGGGCCGCCGTGGCGCGCACCTCGACCAGAGTCTCTTCCATCTCGACGATGATCATCCGGATCATCCGCGCCGGATCCTCGCTGCGGTCGAGCAGCTCGGTCATGTTGGCGGCGACGATGTCGCGGGTGCGGCTGAAGATCGGACCCGACAGGATCGCGGCGAGCGGTGCGAAGCGGGGGCTTGCGCTGGGCTGCTGCGGTTCGGCTGGCCGCGATATGCGGACGGCCGGACGGGCGACGATCGGCTCGAGATCAGGCATAGGTAAGGACTTCCACATTTGGGGCGGTGATTTGCGCCGGGCCAATAGCGGCGCCGACTGCGATGGAGCTCATCAGCAGCGACGCGAACGCGGCGAGCATCTGATGCTGGAACTTCAAACCGAACATGACTTATTCCTCCCTTTTGGCGGACAGGCGGGCCACCGCTTTGTCCATGCCAGCTTTACTTCAAGGGTCGTGCCAATCAGGGTTTGGCCCGGAAATCCGGCATATTCCGCTTATTGACCGGGCAGGTTGGTGGAATTTCCCACTGTTAGTTGGGACGCCGTGCCAATCAGGCGCCAAGGAACAAGCGCGCGCCTCGACGCTTTAGAATGACGAGATCATTTTATCGAAAGGACGGACATGCTTGGCAGTATCTTGGGATCACTCGCGGGACGCCGGCTCGCCGGACGCAATAGCGGTGCGAGAGGCGCGCTGCTCGGCGCGGCCGTGCCGATGATCGCGCGGCGCGGGCTCGGCCCGCTCGGGCTGGCGCTTGCCGCCGGCTGGGGCGCGAAGAAGCTCTACGACCGCAATCGCGACCGGCGCAGCCCGCCGGTCGTTTAGGATCAGCCTACCGTTCGAAAGAATCAGGCCTCGGCGTCCACGCCGGGGCCTTTTTCGTCGCTCGCTTCGGGTAAGTCGTCCGACGCGGCGCCCTCGCCTTCATAATAAGGCTCGACCTCGCCCTTGAGCTTGACCGTCATCGGCTGTCCATAGCGGTCGAGGCTGCGGCCGGCGGGGACGCAGATCCACCCTTCCGCCACCGAATATTCGATGACGTTGGTCTTCTCATTGCCGTTGAAGCGGATGCCGACCCCCTGGGCGAGCACCTCCTCGTCATAATGCTCACTACGCGGGTTCAGCGACAGTCGGTCGGGAAGCGGTTTCTTTTGATCGGCCATGGAAAGCGTCCCTAATAGCGGAGCCACAGCCCGTCAAACGTCTGGCCGGCCGCACTCCCCCGGCTGTATATTGTTATTCGATAATATCGATTGACGATAAGACGCAGATACCATATCGATTATCAATATAGTCCACACGGGAGATTGATAATGGCTGACGCGAAAGAAGACCAAGGCAGTAGGGACCCCTTGCTAGCTGTCACTCGCGTGGTGATCACGGTGGCGCTTGGCCTATGTATCCTGAGCCTCATTGCGCTGCCCATCGCCCTCGCGGCGCTGTTCGCTCGACGCGATCAATTCGCCGCCAAGCTGGCCGAGCAGGGAATTATTGACGCCGCGCCGTGGATCGCGGTCATCATGATGATCGCCGCACTGGTCGCGGTGCTGGGATTTTTCTTCCTCCGGCATCTGCGCCGCATCATCGACAGCGTATCGGAGGGCGACCCGTTCGCGCCGGCCAACGCGGATCGCCTGCGGAACATGGCATGGCTCGTATTGGCGGTCCAGCTCATCGCCATACCCGCGACGCCGCTGGTGATCTGGTTCGATGCGGCGCCATTCAAGCCCAATGTCCACCACGGCGCGGGCGGCATTTCGATCGGCGGACTACTCCTCGCCTCCATCCTTTTCGTCCTCGCCCGCGTGTTTCGCACCGGCGCGACCATGCGCGGAGAGCTGGAAGGGACCGTCTGATGACGATCTTCGTCACGTTAGATGATCGGCTTCACGACAAGCGCATGACGCTGACCGAGCTTGCCGAGCGCGTCGATATCACCCTCGCCAATCTCTCGATCCTCAAGACCGGCAAGGCCAAGGCGATCCGCTTCTCGACGCTCGACGCCTTGTGCCGCGAACTCGATTGCCAGCCGGGCGACCTGCTCGGCTATCAGCGCGACTGAATATGGGAGAGGTTGCCCGCCCGCCCGCGCCGCTTTAAGCGCCGTCGCAATGGACACGAAAGCTCCCCCGGGCTCCAACCGCCCCGCGCTTGCGCTGCACGTACCCGAGCCGGCCTATCGCCCCGGCGACGCGCCTGATTTTTCGACGCTTCATATTCCAGCCGCCGGCGAGGCGACGCGGCCGGACGTCGCCGCCAAGGCGGAGGAAACGCATCCGCTGTGCACCCATCTGGTGCGCGTGCTCGACGAGGAGGGCAAAGCGGTCGGGCCGTGGGATCCTAGGCTGGACCCCGACAGCTTACGCAAGATGCTGCGCGACATGAAGACGGTTCGCACCTTCGACGACCGCATGTATCGCGCCCAGCGGCAGGGCAAGACCAGCTTCTACATGAAGTGCACCGGCGAGGAGGCGATCGCGGTCGCCGCGGCCACGGCGATGGACCCCGAGGACATCCACTTCCCGACCTATCGCCAGC
>JALYQH010000128.1 GCA_030855945.1 Pseudomonadota bacterium
GCCCGATGGCGAGGCGGTATCCGGCGAGACCGATGGCCCGACGATCACCGACGCTCCGGTTGCGGCTGAGGAGCCGGTGGCCGAAGCCGAGCCGGAAGCCGACGAGCAGCCGGTGGAAGGGCCGAAGGCGCGCCGTCGCCCGAGGGCGCGCAAGCCCGTCGCGGCCGAGCCGGCAGCCCCGGCCGAAACCGTCACTGAAGCCCCTGCCCCGGTCGCTGAACAAGAGCCCCCGGCCAAGCCGAAGCGCCGATCACGCGCCAAAAAACCTGTCGAGAGCGATGCCGAAGGGCCTGTCGAGAGCGACGGTGAGGCTGCCGATGTTCCCGCCGCCGCTCCGGCCAAAGCCGATGTTCCCGCCGCCGCTCCGGCCAAAGCCGACGTTCCCGACGCGGTGGTCGCCGAGCTGGCGGGTGCCGAGCGCGGGGCGAGCAACGACGCCGCCGAGGACGATGGCTCGGGGCCGCGCCGCGGTTGGTGGCAGCGAACCTTTGGCTAAGGCTGGTCATTAGGATGATGAGGCGGCCCGCCACGCGCGAAGCGGGCCGTCTTTCATCGCCGGTTCAGCCAGCGGATGGGACAGCGAGGCGCATGACCCTGAATGCAAGCCGGCTCGTCCGGCGCTTCATGCTGGCGCTTGCGTTGGCCTTCGCGGTGGTGCCGCCTGCAGCCGCGCAGTCGGTCCTGCGCGATAGCGAGACCGAGCTGCTGTTCCGGGACTTGTCCAAGCCGATCATCGAGGCGTCCGGGCTGCAGCCGTCGAACGTCAAGATCGTCCTGATCAACGACCCGGAAATCAACGCCTTCGTCGCCGGCGGGCAGATCGTCTATATTCACACCGGGCTGATCGCGGCGACCGACGACGTCAATCAGTTGCAGGGCGTGATCGCGCACGAGCTTGGCCACGTCGTCGGCGGCCATGTGCTGCGCATCTACGACGGCGCGGGGTTGGCAACCAAAATCACGATCCTGTCGATGGTGCTTGCGGTTGCCGCCGCGGCCGCCGGCGCGGGCGACGCGGCGATGGGGGTGATGGCCGCCGGTCAGCAGGCGGCGATGGGCAGTTTCCTGTCGTTCACCCGCGCCCAAGAATCGTCGGCCGACCTCGCCGGCGCAAGCTATCTCGGCAAATCCGGGATCAGCGGGCAGGGCAGCCTGGAATTCTTCAAGAAGCTGCAGAATCAGGAATATCGGCTCGCGGTCTATGCCAAGGACAGCTACGATCGAACCCACCCGCTTTCGAGTGAGCGCATCAGCTCGCTCGAGCAGATTTACAAGAACGATCCCGCATGGCGCAGGCCGACGGATCCCGCGCTCGAAGCGCGCTTCCAGCGGGTCAAGGCCAAGCTGCTCGGCTATATCGACCCCAAGCGCGCGACCACCGTCTATCCGGAAAGCGACCAGGGCGTCCCGGCGCATTATGCGCGCGCCTACGCCTACCACCTCGGCGCTTACCCGGACAAAGCCGCGGCCGAGGCCGAAGCGCTGTTGGCAAGCAGTCCTGCGGATCCCTTCTTCCTCGAGCTCAAGGGCCAGATCCTGCTCGAGGGCGGCAAGCCCAAAGCGGCGATTACGCCGCTGCGCGAGGCAGTGCGGCTCGCCCCCGACCAGCCGATGATCGCGGTAATGCTTGGCCATGCGCTGATCGCGACCGACGACTCCAGTAATTACGTCGAAGCCAAGCAAGTGCTGAAGAGCGCGGTCAACCGCGACAATGACAATCCCTTCGCCTGGTATCAGCTTGGCATCGTCTACGACCGCGAAGGCGACCGGGCGCGCGCCAGCCTCGCCACCGCCGAGCGCAACAATCTGATCGGCGAGACCAAGCTCGCGCTTGCGGCGGCAAGATCGGCGATGATGGGCCTGCCCGCGGGAACCCCCGACTATCTTCGAGCGCAGGACATCGCCATGGTGTCCGAGACGGAGCTCAAGAAGGATAAGAAAAAGCGATGAACGGGGAGGCGAAGGACTCGCGCGGATCGCGGTGGGCCGCGGCGATTGGGGGCGGGTTTGTCGGAGCGGTGGTGACCGCGGGCCTGCTGGTGCTGGCCGCGCCGTCGCTGCTCGGCGAGCGGATGGTGCGCCAGGCGATGCTCAGCCATCCCGACATATTGGTCGAGGCGTCGGACGCGCTTCGCGACCGCCAATATGCGCCGACTCTGGCGGCGCAGCGGACCGCGATCGAAACGCCGTTCCATTCGAGCTGGAAGGGCGCGGCCAAGCCCGAGGTCACGCTGACCTATTTCTACGATTATGCCTGCGGTTATTGCCGCAAGAGCAACCCCGACATCGAGCGGCTGATCGCGGAGCATGAGGATTTGCGCGTCGTCTACCGCGAGCTGCCGATCCTCGGTCCGGAAAGCCTGGCCGCGTCGCGCGTGGCGCTGGCGGCATCGAAAGCCGGCAAGTTCCAGGAGTTCTACGCCGCGCTCCATTCTGCCGGCCGGCCGACACCGCAAGCGATCGCCGCCGCCGCCGCCGCCGCCGGGGTGGCGGCCGAGCCGCAGGATTCGGCCGACCAGGAAGCCGAACTCAAGAGCAATTTCCAAGTCGCGGGGCAGCTTGGCGCAACCGGAACGCCCTTGTTCGTGGTTGGCGACCGGGTGATTAACAGCGCCGCCGGCTATGATGTGCTGAGCGACGCTATCGACGACGCGCGCAGCCGGGGATGAACCTCGGCGCGCAGCTCATCGCATCGGGCGCTCTGGTCTGCGTCATGGCGCTGATCCACGCGATCGGGGTGATCGGCATCACCAAGGCTCTCGGGCTCGACGAAAGGGCACTCCGTGCTCACCGGGTCGACTTCAGGGCGCTCGGACTGCTCGTCACGATGGCGCTGTGCCTGTTCAGCCTGCATATTATCGAGATTGCTTTGTTTGCCGCATTCTACATCGGCGTCGGCGCGGTCGAAGGTGTCGAGCCGGCCCTATTCTTCTCCGCCTCCGCGTACAGCACGCTCGGCACAATCGAAGCGTCGCTACCCAACGAATGGCGGTTGGTCGGGGCGATCGAAGGGCTGGTCGGATTTCTGCTGATCGGCTGGTCGACCGGCGTGTTCATCGCCGACATGAACAAACTGCTGCGCGAGGAATTGTCTCAGCCGAACGAGCGGAACGCCAGCTCGAGCGGGCGATCGTCGATCCGCAAATAATCCTGGTTGAAGTCGGCCAACTCACACAGCCGATCGGGATCGAGGATGGTCAGGCGGCGATGGGTCAGCGTAATCAGACCGTCGCTGCGCAGCCGCTGGAGCGTGCGGTTGGCATGGACCGTGGTCAGCCCGACCGTGTCGGCGAGTTCGCGCTGAGTCAGCGGAAGTGAAATCGAGCCATCGTCATTGGCAAGGCCTACCGCAGTCAACCGTGCCGCCATTTCACAGAAGAAATGAGCTAGCTTCTGACACGCATCGCGCTGGGCAACATTGAGCAGCCATTCGCGCAGCATCGCTTTTTCGACGAGGGTGGTGAGCAGGATCGCCCGCTCGATCCGCGGGTAGCGGACGATCGTTTCCATCAGCACCTGCGTCGGGATTTGAACGATGAGCGCGTCGGTCAGCAATTGGACACTGTGATCGCATTTATTGAAGATGGTAAAATGAGCATCGCAGATGTCACCCTCGATCAGATAGCCGAGGATCTGACGCTTGCCGTCGCGCGAGCATTTATAGCGTAGCGCGAACCCTTCCTGGATCAGGCAGACGTGCTGCGGATGGCTACCTTCGTGAAACAAGATTTCGCCCGCACGGTAGCGGCGTGGATGACGCGCTATCTGGTCGAGCGCGCTAATCTCTTCGTGATCGAGTTCTACGAACCTGCCGAGACGGGTTGTGAAAGCATTGGCGCGGTCGTCGGGGCGATCAACGGGCGGCGGAGCGAGACGCACACAAGAGCTAAGGCTCAGCATTTACAACAGCTCCCTCTGTTTGCCGGTCAGGGAAGATACGCGCCCCGGCTGATCTCTGGCGATGGAGGCCCTTTTGCCGCTCTTATTAACCATTAACGCGGCGGGACTAAGCCGATTCATAACCAGATGATATGAGACTTAACCCCGAACCGGGCCGCGCGTTCCATGCCGTTCGGAAAGTCTTGAAATGTGGCGCGATTTGGTCGTGAGTGATGCACGCGGGACACGCTTTAGGGCTAAGAAGCGATCAAACATTTCAGTCGTCGCGCTCGGCCTCGCGTCCCTTGAAGCCCTGCGCGATGACATACCATTCCGACGAGCCCTTGCGACTTGCGGGCGGCTTGGCATGTTTGACGGTGGCGAAGTGGCGCTTGAGCTCTGCGACCAGTCCGTGGTCGGCGCCGCCGGCGAGCACCTTGGCGACAAATGCGCCGCCGGGCCGGAGCACTTCGGTCGCGAACAGCAGGCCGGCCTCGACCAACCCCATCGTTCGCAAATGATCGGTCTGGGGATGGCCGACGGTATTGGCGGCCATGTCGGACAGGACTAGGTCGGCGTCCTCGCCAAGCGCTTCGCGCAGCCGGTCCGGAGCCTCGTCGGTCATGAAGTCCATTTCGAGGATGGCGACCCCGTCGATCGGTTCGGTCGGCAGCAGATCGATGCCCACCACGGTTGCCGCGGGGGCGCGGCGGCGGACGACCTGGCTCCACCCGCCCGGCGCAATGCCGAGATCGACCACCGTCTTCACCCCGCGCAGCAGGCTGAAGCGCTCGTCGAGCTCGAGCAATTTATAGGCGGCGCGGCTGCGGTAGCCCTCGGCCTTGGCCTTGCGCACATAGGGATCGTTCAATTGCCGCGCGAGCCAGCGGTTCGAGCTTGCGGTGCGCCCGCGCGCGGTCTTGACCCGGGTCCGGCTGCCCCCTCCCCCGCGGCTCACAACTCATATCCGTCGCGCGCCATCAGCGAGCGCAGGATGCCCTCGCGGATGCCGCGGTCGGCGATGCCGAGCTTTTCCGCCGGCCAAATGTCGAGGATCGCTTCGAGAATGGCGCAGCCGGCGACGACCATGTCGGCGCGCTCGGCGCCGATGCACGGCAACGCCGAGCGGCCGCTGAGGTCGAGCTCGGAAATCATCGTCGAGATGCGGCGCATGTCGCCGACCGGGACATGGAGCCCGTCGACCGCGCGCCGGTCGTAGCTCGGCAGCGCGAGGTGAACGCTGGCGAGCGTGGTCACCGTGCCGCTGGTACCGAGCAGGCGGATGTCCTGCGCATCCTTGGGAAGCATGTCGACGAAGCGGTGGAAGCTGCGCCGCGCCCGCTCGCGCATTCGGCGATAAGCGGCGAGCCGGTCGGGACCCTCGATCGCCTCGCGGCCCTCGGTTTCCGTCAGCGACACCACCCCCCACGGGGCCGACCACCAGGCGATGATCCGCGGCGCATCCTCGCCGTGATCGACCAGCACCAATTCGGTCGAGCCGCCGCCGATGTCGAAAATCAACGCCGGGCCGCCGCCGGGCTCGAGCAATTTGTGGCAGCCGAGCACCGCGAGCCGCGCTTCCTCCTTGGGCGGGATGATTTCGAGCGCGACCCCGGTCTCACGGCGGACGCGATCGGCGAACTCGCCGCCATTGGCAGCGCGGCGGCAGGCCTCGGTCGCGACCGAGCGCGACAAAGTGACGTTGCGCCGCACCAATTTATCCGCGCAGATGGCGAGCGCGCCGACCGCGCGGTCCATCGCAACCTCGCTCAGCCGCCCGCTTACGCCGAGACCCTCGCCGAGCCGGACGATCCGCGAGAAAGCATCAATGACGGTGAAGCCGCCCTCGCTCGGGCGGGCGATCAGCAGGCGGCAATTGTTGGTGCCAAGGTCGAGCGCGCCATAGACATCGCGCTGTGATTTTTTGCGCAGCGGAGGCTGTCCTCCTGCCGATCCCGCCGTGCGGGGGGTCGGCGCACTGGCGACCTGCTGCGCCATCGATCCACACCCATTCTATCCTTGGCCGCGCGAAAAATGCCGCCCGGCTGACTTGGCGCCAGATTAACCTGAATAAGTCTCGCCGCGCAACCGGGTGTGGCGCGCCCCGTTGACAGGATGCGGAGGGCTTTCTATCTGCCCGCCCGGCGAGCC
>JALYQH010000134.1 GCA_030855945.1 Pseudomonadota bacterium
CCCGGCCGCCCATACAAAATATCCTAGATGGGCGGCCGGGTGGGGGCGCGGGCCGGCGCGGCTACCCAAAAAGAAGTCTTCTCCGCAATGGAGCAAAGGTGAACGCCTTATTTACCTTGATGCTGAGCAAAGCCGTAAGCGGTCGCGGTTAATGACGATGACACGGGTGGCCGGCAGTCGGTCAGTCGCCACATATTCACCGAACCAAGTGGGGATATCGTCCATGACCAAGTTTCTTACAAAGGCAGCGATTGCCGCGACCGTAGCGACCGGCCTGTTCGCCACTCCGGCGATGGCGCAGGTTGCTGAAAACAGCAAAGACTTCGAGGCCACTGCCGTGATCGTGAGGCCGCTCGTACTGACCAAGGTCGACGACCTTAATTTCGGCACGATCACGATGCTTCCGGCGCTGACCAACCAGACGGTCAGCGTGTCGCAGGCCGAGGTCGGTGCGTGCGGCGGTACCAATCTCACTTGCGATTTCCCGGCCGATCCGGCGGCTTCGTTCACCATCGCTGGCGTCGGCACCCAGACGCTTACGGTCGATCTCGGCGAGGCGGTGCCGACGGCGTTGGTCAACGCTGCCGACGCTACGAAGAGCGTTCCGTTCACCGTCGATGCGCCCTTGACCACTGGTCTCGTCGACGGCGTCGGTGCGTTCGCCATCGGCGGCTCGATCGTCGTCAGCTCGACGACCGTCGACGGCACCTACGGAGCCGACCTCAACGTCACGGTCAGCTACAACTAAGCGCTTCGAAGCTTAGCTCGAAGGGGTCGCCGTTCCGGCGGCCCCTTTTTTTGCGCTCCGCGCAAATCCTAACGGCGCGCTAACCATGACCGTCAGCGCTTCCCCAACGATCTCTGGTTAATGCCGTGCTTACCCTGTTCGACGAGGTTAGGCTTGATGATGCGTTTTCCTGTGCGATTGGCGGCGTTGGCCGCGGCCGGGTTGATCGCCGCTCCCGCCGGCGCCGCGCAGATCAGCGCGGTAACTTCGGTCAAAGTGGTCAAGCCGGTGTCGCTGACCAAGCGCCGGGACCTCGATTTCGGAACCCTCGCCTTCGGCGGCTTCACCGGCACGCGCACGGTCAGTTTGAGCCAGGCCGGAGCGCTTGGCTGCGCCACCGACATTCTGTGCAGCGGTGCCCCGACCACCGCGCGTTTCAACGTCCAGGGCAGCAACCGGTTGACGATCCTCATCACCGTGACCGGCGGCACGATGTCGAACGGCGTCGATTCGATTCCGTTCACCCCCGACGCGCCCCCGTCCATCACCCCCCCCAACTCCGGCTTTCCAGGTATCGACTTTGATGTTGGCGGGTCGATCGTGCTCGATTCAGCGCTGGTCGGCGGCACCTATAGCGGCACGATGACGGTCACCGCCGATTATCAATAAGCGCGTTCGTTCCGACACTCTCAGGCGGCCGCGGCTAACCCCGCGGCCTTTTTGCTGCAGCTGCAGCCAGGATTGACCCATTTTGGTTAGTCTTAAAGTAACCATTTTGGGCGAAACCAGTCCCTCCATTTCGGAGGAACTTGTCGATGTCCGTTTCCCGCCATTCCCTGTCCTTGCTGATCGCCGTGCCTTTGGCTGGCTTGGCGGCGCCGCTCGATGCCGGGGTCGGCGATCTGCTGGTCGCGCCGACGCGGATCATTCTCGATGGCCGCCGCGGGACGGAGGTCATCCTCAACAACATCGGTGACGATGTCGCCACCTACCGAGTGTCGGTCGAGCTTCGACGGATGAGGCCCGACGGCCGGCTCGAGGTCGTCACCGCGCCCGACGCGCGCGAGAGTGCCGCCGAGGCGATGATCCTCTATGCGCCGCGCAAGGTGACCCTGCCGCCGAACCAGCCGCAGTCGATCCGCATCAACGCCCGCGCTCCGCAGGGCCTCGCCGACGGCGAATATCGCGTCCATTTGCTGTTCCGCGCGATTCCCGAGCCAAAGGCGGTGACCGATCCGACGCCCAAGAAGGGCCTCTCGTTCCGCCTGACTCCGGTTTATGGGGTCACCATCCCGGTCATCGTCCGCCTCGGCAATCTCACCGCCACGGCCGGCATCGCCAATGTCCGCAAGGTGATCGACGCCGGCAAGCCCGCCATCGCGCTCGATCTCAGCCGGGTCGGCGACCGCTCCACCTTCGGTGAAGTGCGGGTGACCCGCGCCGGCGTTACCGAACCGATCGCCATCGCCGGCGGAATCGCGATGTACACCGAAATCGGTCAGCGCAGCGTCACCATCCCGATCGACGCCCGCTTCGCCGCTCAGGCCGCGGGCCCGGTCACCGTCGAATAATCGAGAAAACTCCGACCGGGCCCGTCACCCTCGCCTCGACCAGCGCAATCCTTCGCTGACGGGCTGACGGGGGCGGTGCAGCCGATGCGCGCCTGGCGCGACTGGATTGGGCGTGTTGCGCTCGCCGCGCTGGCTTGCGCCGGCGCGACGGCGTCCGCACCGCCGAGCGACGCATTCACCATCGACGTCGAAGCTCAGTACATGCTTGACGTCAACATCCGCCAGCTTCGCCTTGGCGACGGCGTGCGGGGCTACCCCACGCCGGAGGGCTCATGCCTGCTGCTTGGCGACATGGTCACCGTGCTCGACGTCCCGATCGAAATCGATCTTGCCGCGCGCAGCGCGAGCGGGTGGGCGTTCCGCGAGGGCAATCGGCTCGCCATCGACCGCGCCGCCGGCACCGTTCGCTTCGGCGACAAGAGCGAGGCGTTAGACCGCGCGGCGATCCGCGATGCGCCGGACGGCTGGTGCGTCGATTCCGAAGCGCTCGGGCGCTGGCTTGGAATTTCGGTCAAGGTCGCGTCTTACGCCTCGGTGGTGACGCTCGACACGCCCGACAAATTGCCGGTCGAACTGTCGCGCGAGCGGGCGACGCGCGCCAAGCATCTCAAGCCCGCCGCTTTGCCGATCGAAGACCTGCCGCAAGTGAAGCTCGCGTATCGGCTATGGCGTGCGCCGGCGCTCGATTTCATCGTCAGCGCCGGTGCGACCTATGAGGCGCGCAGCGGGCTCCGCGTCAATCGCCGCGCCTCGGTTCGCGCCGCCGGCGAGATCGCCCAGCTATCTTACGACGCGACGTTCAGCAGCGGCCAGAGCGGCGCGCTGGGCGCGGTGCGGTTCCGCGCGTTTCGCTCGGATCCCGAAGGTGGGCTACTCGGTCCGCTCAATGCCACGCACTTCGCGCTTGGCGACGTGCCCGGCCCGACCAGCCGGCTGATCGCCGGAGGGGCGGGGCGGGGCGCCGAGATCACCAACCGGCCCTTGTTCAACCCCGCCGCCTTCGACCGCACCCGCTTCGAGGGCGACTTGCCCGCCGGCTGGGACGCCGAGCTGTTTCGCAACGGCCAGCTAGTCGCCTTCGCCAAGGGAGACGGCGCGCAGCGCTACGTCTTCGAAGACGTCGAGCTGACCTACGGCGACAACCGCTTCGAGATCATCACTTACGGACCGCAAGGCCAGCAGCGTGTCCGGGCCGAGACGATCAATGTCGGGCAGAGCCATGTTCCCCCAGGGCAGACCTGGTATTGGGCCGGGTTCAACCAGCCGGGCACCGACCTGCTCGGCTTCGTCGGCGAGGAGCGCCCGATCGACCGCGACCCGGCCGACGGCGCGGCGGTGCCGGCCGTTCAGGCCGCCGTATCGCTCGAACATGGCCTCGACAAGCGGACCTCGGTCGCCGCGCTGGGGGCGATGATGATCGTCGGCGATGAGCGATTGACCTTCGTCGAAGGCTCGGTCCGCCGCTCGATCGGGCCGGCGCTGGTCGAAGGCGCGGTGGCCAAGCAGTCCGGGGGCGGAATTGCCCTGCGCGGCTCGGCGATCGCGCGCATCGGGGCGGTCGATGTCGCCGCCGAAGGGATCAGCCTCGACAATTTCTACTATCAGGGCCGGGCGGAGGAACGGTTGCGCGACGGCCGCCTGTCGGTCAGCGCGCCCCTTTCCACCGGCAAAACTCCAATGCGCATCCAGGGCGATCTGCGCTACTCTGACCGCGACGACCAGCAGACCATGCGGGCGGGGGCGCGGGTCAGCGCCAATCTCAACCGGCTGCACCTGACCGGCGGACTCGAATGGGAACGTCAGCGGCAGCGCGACGGAGCGGAGCTCGATCGTTTCGATCTGACGACGCTGGCTTCGGGGCGAATTGGCGCGGTGCGCGTGCGCGGCAACAGCCGGTGGGAGGTCGCGCCAGAAGCGCGGCTGCGCAGCGCCGGTCTGTCGGCCTATTGGTCGGCCTCGGACAATGCCGATTGGGAGGCAGGCGTCGGTTATGACGCAATTGTCGGGCGCGGCCACGCGCGGATCAGTCATATCCGCCGTTTCAACGCGCTCGCCGCCGCCGCCAGCGTCGAGGCGGCGAGCGACGGCTCGGTCGCGGTCGGGCTCAATCTCAATTTCTCGATCGACGGCTCGCGCGGCGGCTTCAAACCGGTTCGCAATCCGCTTGCCAACGTCGGCCAGTTGCGCGCTAGAATCTTTCGCGACGATAATGACAATGGCCTCCGCGATCCGAACGAAGTGCTTGAGGAAGGCGCATTTCTGACCGCCGGCACCGCGCTGGCGCTGGAGCCGAGCGGCAAGAATGGAGTCGCTTCCGCCAACGGCCTGACTGCTTATCGCCCGGTCGCGATCGGAGTCGATTCGAGTTCGCTCAGCAATCCGGCCCTGGCCCCGCGCCATGCGCTACAAGTGGTCGTTCCTCGCCCCGGCGTGACCGCGACGATCGACATTCCGCTGGTCGGGGCCGGCGATATCGAAGGCGCGCTGGTCAAGGACGACGGCAGCGGGTTCGAAGGGCTCGACGTCGAGCTTGTCGACGGCCAGGGGCGCACCGTCGCTACCGCGCGCACCGATTATGACGGCTTCTTCCTGTTCGAACGCGTTGCTTACGGCAGCTATGGCTTCCGCTTGGCGACGGCTTCCGCCGCCGCCGCGAAGCTCTCGGTCGGGGTCGAGGCCCGCGCCGAGGTGAGCGGCGACAAGCCGGTGGCGCGGATCGGGGCGGTGAAGCTGACCCGGGCGCCGCGGATCGCCTCAGCGTATTAATACAAGTCGTCTCGCACGACTTTCAGCGTTTCAGCGTCGTTGGGCTCAGGAGCGCCTCGCGATTTCCGATTACGCGGCCGCTCTCCTCGGAGTCTGAGCGAAACCGGTCGCGAGAAGTCGATTACGCACTGATGCTTACTGCGCCTGCGTCGCAATAGCCCCGAAGGGAAAGTCGGTTTCAGGGGGAATGGTGCGGTCGAGAAGACTCGAACTTCCACGGGCTTTCGCCCACAACGACCTCAACGTTGCGCGTCTACCAGTTCCGCCACGACCGCACATGGTAATCGGCCGCGATCATGGATCCCGGCCCTGGTGAGGCGCGGCTCCTAGCAAAGCGATCGGGACAGCGCAACGGGCGAAGACCGCTTCAAATTGGGACATGGTTAAAGCCGCGGTTACCAATCTCCATCGCAATGGGTTATGGTCACACCATGGCCGTGTTTCTCTTGTCGATCGCCGCGCTTGCGGTTCAGGCGCCTCCGCCCCAAAAGGCGGAGCGTGCGGCGGGCGGCGCGCAAGCCAGCGCTAATGTAACGGCCAGGATCATCTCGCGTCCGGCGCGGATCGGAGCGGATTTGCCGCCGCCAATGGCCGGCATGGTGCCGCGCCCGATGCGCACCGCGGCCGCTGACGGCAGCTTGGCGGACGCGCTCATCTACGAATATGAGTGATTTGTCTTCGGTGACGTGCCGCCCCGGCTGATCAGCCGGCGGTCCCGCCGAGCGTCACAGTCAGCTCGTCGCCGCCCTCGGGGATATTGACTTCGGCGCTGTTGAAGGGCGCCGATCCGCGCGGCGGCAGCGAGCGCGCCGGGGGTGCGATCGTCCAGCGATAGACCAACTGCTTACTGTCCTTGTTGCGCAGTTCGGCGTGAATCGGCGGAACCGCTTGCTCGCGGTCGGTCGGATTGATGATGCGGCCGCTGATTGCCAACAGCTCGTTGCCGCTCGCCAATTTCTGCCGGTCGCTGGTGGTGAGCATCAGCTCGAGCTGGGTCGCGCCTGCCTCCGCGATGCCGATGCGCGCCTTATATTCGGGAGGCGCGAGAAACCAGAAGGCCGCAGCCGCCGCGACCACCAGCAGCACCAGCCCGATCAGCCAGCCGGCGAGCCGCCCGCGGCGCGGCTCATCCTCGTAGCGCATCGCCGGAATGGCGCCGAACTCCTGCTCGGCATAATCGTCCTCGGCCGGCGCTTCGAGCGCTTCGGCCGGGGGGGTATAATCGTCCAGACCCGGGGCATGGTTGCCGGCCGGCGCCTGATCAACCTCGGGTTGCGGCTCCTCGGCGATCAGCCCCTCGGCGGCCGCTTCGTCGGGGATATCCGCCAATGGTGCTTCGCCCACGACGGGGTTCGGCGGGGGCGGCGCGATTCCAGTTTCCGGCTGCCTCTGATCGGTGGCGCCGGCCGCGTCCACATCCTGATGCCAGCTATGCTTGCACGATGCGCACCGCACCTGGCGCCCGCCCGGCGGGATGGCGCCATCCTTGACCGTATATTGGGTGGCGCAGGCGGGGCAGGTCAGGATCATAAGCGCGATGGGCCTCTCGGGGGCGGTTAACATTGGTAAACATCATGCCGTCCTGCTTGGCAAGGACGGGCACAAACATGCCGCCATGCTTGGCAAGGCGCTCCGCCATGTGCGACACCGAAGGGGAAGCGTGGGGAAGGGGTCCGTCGGCTGGGCACGATTGTCGAATTCGATCGGGTGGGACTGCGGTACGGGACCGGCGGCGAAGTGCTGCGCGATCTCGATTTCCGGCTCGGTACCGGGGCATTCTATTTTCTGACCGGGCCGTCGGGCGCGGGCAAGACCTCGCTGCTCAAATTGCTCTACCTCGCCCAGCGCCCGACGCGCGGCCGGATCAGCCTGTTCGGCGAGGAATTGACCGATGCTCCGCGCGACGCGCTGCCGCCGTTCCGCCGCCGCATCGGGGTCGTCTTTCAGGATTTCCGTCTCGTCCGCCATCTGTCGGCATTCGACAATGTCGCGTTGCCGCTACGCATTGCCGGACATGATGAAAGCGAAGTCGAAGGGCCGGTGAGCGAGATGCTCGCCTGGGTCGGGCTCGCCGACCGTGCCAGCGCGCGCCCCCCGACGCTGTCTGGCGGCGAGCAGCAGCGCGTCGCCATCGCCCGAGCGGTCATCGCCCGGCCCGAATTGCTGGTCGCCGACGAGCCGACCGGCAACGTCGATGCGGCGATGGCCGAGCGGATCCTTCATTTGCTCACCGCGCTCAACCGGCTGGGGACGACGGTGGTGGTCGCGACCCACGACCTCGGGCTGATCGCCGCGACGCCGGGCAGCCAACTGATCCGGCTTGAGAATGGCAACCTCATCGACCCGACCGGCGCGCTCCGGCACCCTCCGGTCCGATCGGGGCAGCACCCGTGATGCTCGACTGGCTATTCCCTTCTCCGCCCGACCGCCGGCTGCTCCCCGGCGGCAAATATGCCGGCCCGACGCCGTGGCTGATCGCGATCATGATGTTCGTGATGATGATCGTCGCTGCCACCGGTCTCGCGCTCGCCGGCGGCGCGCGGCTGGTGCGGGACGGCGTCGCCAATCGCTACTCGATCCAGATCGCCGACGGGCGCGCCCAGGAAACGCGTGCCGCCGCCGCCGCGCGCGCCGCGCCGGGAGTGATTGCGGCAGTCCCGGTGCCCGAAGCCGAGCTTCGCGCAACGCTCGAACAGTGGCTCGGTCCGGTCGCGGCGGGCGAGGCCGCCGATCTTCCGCTGCCGGCGCTGATCGAGGTCGAGCTTGCCCCCGGCGCCGATCCCGCCACCGTCGCTGCCGCGGTGACCAAGGCCGTGCCCGCAGCGCAGTTCGTCGCCGATCAGGCGCGCTTGGCGCCGATGCTCGGCACGCTGACCGCGCTGATGCTGGTCGCCGACGAGCCGACCGGCAACGTCGATGCGGCGATGGCCGAGCGGATCCTTCATTTGCTCACCGCGCTC
>JALYQH010000135.1 GCA_030855945.1 Pseudomonadota bacterium
GGCAGCGCGCAGCCGGCGCAGACGAAGGTGCCTCGGCGCTTCTCCTTGTCGAGTGGGCTGGAGAAGGGACGCTCGGTACCGGCCTCGCGAAGAATGCGGTAACGCGCGGTGCCGAGCCGGCGGCGCCACTCCGCCGCGGTGCGGGTAAGCTCGAAACGGGTGGCGGCGCTCGACGGACCGGCGGTGACCGCGAGGCTTGTGGCGGCAATACCGATCACGGCGGCACCGAACAGGCCGCGGCGGCTGAATTCATGGGTGGGCATAAGCATCCTTCTCACTGGCCGTGAAGATGAGGCCTTGCGGCTGAATGGATGCGGAACGGGCCTGGTTCGCGGGGCGCGGTGCGCGTTTGGCTCGCACTTATGCCTAACGGACCAGGCCGTGATGCCCGTACATGCGGTTTATTCCCGGGGCCAATTTCATGGCCCTGGCGGCATCGGCATCGGACCGCGTCCGGTCGCCCTTGGCGGCGTAGGCCAGCGCACGCCCGTAGAACGCGGCGGCCAAGTCGCCATCCTTCAAGGCGAGATCGAACTCGGCGATCGCCTGGTCAAACCGCGCCTGGCGCAGCAGGACGGTCGCTTTGCTGTCGTGGGCCGGGCCGCTGTCCTCCTTGGCCAAGGAGCGATTGCATTCTTCCAATGCCCGATCGAGGGCGACATTGGCGAGCGCCTTCATCCAGCACATAGCGTTCAGCTCTTCGGCAGTGAGATCTTTGGCGGCCAATGCGTCAAACTCGCGGTTGGCGGCCTCGGTCTTCTTTGCCTGAAACAAGGCGATCGCGCGGGCGTGCCGGATTTCCACGCTGTCTGGCGACCTTAGGAATGCCTGATCCAGCAATTGCACCGCTCGGTCGTGGTCGCCCAACTGGCCGGCGAGCTGCGCCACCGCAAAAAGCGACTCGTCGTCCGAGGGCTCGAGCTTCAGCGCGGCGTCAAGCTCCTTCCGGCGCGCCTGCTTGTCGGCAACCGGCAAGGCTCCGGCTCGATAGGCGTGCGTCAACGGGTCCTTTTCATAGGATAAAGCGCGGTCGAAAGCGGACAGCGCTTCGGAGGCACGATTGAGGGACAAGAGAATTTGCCCGCTGCGGATTTGCGCCGCGGAATTGTCGATCTTTGAAAGTGTCAGCGCCTCGGCATAAGCCGCGTCGAGGTTTCCCGACCGCCGAAGGATGTTGGCCAATAGGGTGCGCGTCGTCACATCCCTCGGTTGCACCTTCAAGACTGCCTCGGCATCCGCTTTGGCGCCTGCAAAATCGTTCGCGGACAAGCGCAAGTGCGCACGAAGCATGCGCGCCGACGGATCGGCCGGTTCCAACTCGATGGCCTTGTCGGCAGCGCCGATCGCCTTCGCCAACTCCTGCTTTTCGACGAGCTTGGCCGCAGCGGCGATATAGTCGCTTGCTGTCTTGGGCTCCCGCCCGATAAGCTGTGTAACCTCGGCGGCCGCGACAGGGGCGGAATCGCTCAGCCGGAATCCGATATCGTCATCGTCGAGCTCGCGCAGGCGATCCTGCGCCTTCACTGCATCGGCATGGGGAATTTCCGGCACTAGCGCTCGGCTGGTGGCATCGATCGTTACCACGCCTTCGACATTCTTGACGGTTCGCCGATATTCCATGCCCGCCACCGTCGCCGCGACCGGGGCCACCTGCAGATTCGCCCGCGAGGCTCGATCCTTCGGAAGGACGATCACCTGGACGTTCCGGCTGTAGGATGGATATGCGATCTTCACCGGTGCATCCAGGTCGCGCGTTCCGGACCGGCGGAAGTCGGCCTTATACCCGAGCGTCGGAACCTCGGTCCAATATGTGCCGCCATCGAGGTCGAGCGTCTGACGTCCCTCGCCGCGCAGGCGATAGACTTGGGCCGTGGCGTCATAGGTGGCTGTGGTCTTGTCGAGTTCGAACTGGTCCAGCGACGCTTGCAATTGCTTGCGGATCGCCTCCTCGCGAAGGCTTGGATCGAGGCTGGACAGCATCGAATTTTGCAAGATGGCGAGATCGCCGCGCATGACGAGGTCGACGGTCGTGGGGACCGGTTTGCCTACGCCCGCGCTCGCGTCGGTATGGACGATCGTTTCGATCATTGGCTGGCTGCGCGGTGGCGGGACGATCCTCACCAGCCCGGCATTGCGGACGATCGGCAGTCCCCAATGATAGAATGGGACATCGAGCGCAGCGAGCCTGCTGTCTCCGGTTCTCGTCCCGTCCAGCCAGTAGGTCTTTCCGCCGATCGACGCGCGCACGATGACATGATCAAACAGCGCGACCATAGGCAGGCGCTCATTCAAGCCGTCGCCACTTTCGCTATGAACGAGGACTGGCGCGGCCTCGATCCCGAGCTCGCGAAGCAGGCCGACCAGAAGGGCGGTTTTCGCCTTGCAGTCTCCGAAGCGACGGGACCAGGTCTGATCCGCATAAGCGGGAACGAGGCCGCCAACGCCGAGCGCCAGATTGACGTAGCGGATCTTCTGCTCGACCAACTGAAGCGCGAGCTCGGCCCGCACGACCGGGTCGGAACTGGCGGCTCTGATCCGCTCGACTTCCCGCTGGAGCGGACTGCCCGCGGATATGGCGGAAGCCTTATCGAACAAGGGCAGGAACAAGGCCGCCAAGTCGTTCCAGGATTGGAAGTCCGTAATCTCCAGCGTCTTGCTGCTGGCGTAGCGCGTCGGCGCGAAGGCCGGCGCTTGTTCGGGCAACAAAGGATCGAAGGTCCAGGTGGAAATTTTCTCATTCCCCCTGGTCGACACAGCGGGAGCTACCATTCCTTCGCCGCTGCGCTGGCGGACGGCGGCGTTGGCGGGCGTCAGCACGCGCAATCGGGCATGGTCCACCCTGATGGGGATGCCTAGGTTGCTGGCCAGCTCCATGTGGCCCGCAAGCGTCGGATCGCGGCGCACGATCGACATTTCAACCTCAAGGATGTCGCCCACCTGAAGCCCTTCGGGCTGAAGCGTCGCCGTCAACTGGCCATCGAGGGTCTGTTGCTCGAGATTCTGTTCCCGGCGGAGAATGGTGAACTTCTGCCCCCGGCCGAGCACATCCAATCGCTGGTCGCCCCTGCGGATCGCCACCTGGTGGACGGTAACGGTGTCGAACGCCGGGTCCCAGCTCGCCGTCACATTGCCGGCCGACAAGCCCTGTGCATCGTTGATCCGCATGGCGCTGTGCGAATAGCTTGCCGACACGCCCGGCTCGAGCTTGACCTGTGCGTCCGACAGCAGGACGTCGATGGGCCCGGTGCCGACACCGGCCTTCGTCGGGATCGGCTTGGTCTCCACCCACGCTGGAACTTGCCCAAACGTCAGTTGGTCCGCCGCCTGAACCGGAGCGACCAGAACGATGCAAGACAGGCCGGCCCACGCATATCGCATTATGATTCCCCTTGCGCCGGCAGGTTCCCGCGCGCTTCGTCGTTCAGACTCAAGGTGGATTCGGCCGGCGCCTTGAAGCTTGGATGTTAGGCAGCGAGCTCATCGAATTGCAAGCGGGCGAGGCGGGCGTAGAGGCCGTCCTGGGCGGCGAGGTTGCGGTGGGTGCCTTCCTCGACGATCCGGCCGCGGTCCATGACGACGATCCGGTCGGCGGCGCGGACGGTGGCAAGGCGGTGGGCGATGACGATGGTGGTGCGGCCGTCCATCAGCCGTTCGAGCGCGTCCTGGACGGCGGCTTCGCTTTCGGCGTCGAGCGCGCTGGTCGCCTCGTCGAGCAGCAGCAAGGGCGCGTCGCGGCGGAGCAAGGCGCGGGCGATGGCGATGCGCTGACGCTGCCCGCCTGACAGTCGCGCGCCGCCTTCGCCCATGAAGGTGTCGAGGCCTTGCGGAAGCTCGCGCAGGAAGCGCTCGGCATTGGCGTCGCGCGCCGCCGCCCAAATCTCGTCCTCGCTCGCGGTCCAATTGCCGTAGCGGAGATTGTCGCGCGCCGACGAGGCGAACAGCACCACTTCCTGCGGCACCATGGCGATGCGCTGGCGGATGTCCGCGGGTTCGGCGTGCTTAAGGTCGATCCCGTCAAGCAGGACGCGGCCGCCCTGCGGGTCGTAGAAGCGCTGGGCGAGCTGGAAGATGGTGGTCTTGCCGGCCCCCGACGGGCCGACCACCGCGAGCCGTTCGTTGGGCCGCATCTCCAGCGAGAAGCCGGCGAGCGCGCTGACCTCGCGCCGGGTCGGATATTGGAAGGTGACGTCGTCGAAGATCAGCCGGCCCTCGGCGGGCAGGGGCAGCGGCGTCGGATTGGCCGGGGGACGAATGTCGGGCTCCGCGGTAAGCAATGCATTGAGGCGATCGGACGCACCGGCAGCGCGGAGCAGGTCGCCATAGACTTCGCTGAGTGCCCCGAACGCGCCGGCGAGCAGCGCGCCGTAGAGCACGAAGGCGGCGATGGTGCCGCCGCTCATCCGCCCGGCGGCGACGTCGACCGCGCCCTGCCAGATGACCATCGTAACCGCGCCGAAGATCAAGGCGATGACGATCGCGGTCATCAGTGCGCGCAGCAGGATGCGCTTCTTGGCGGTGGCGAACACCGTCTCGGTCGCGGCGGTGAAGCGCTCGGCCTCGCGGTCCTGCTGCCCGAACGCCTGGACGATCTTCATCGCGCCCAGCACTTCGCTGGTGACCGTGCCGACGTCGGCGATACGGTCCTGGCTTCGGGTCGAGACGGCGCGCAGCTTGCGGCCGAGCAAGGTGATCGGGACGACCACGAACGGAATGCCGAGCAGCAGCATCGCGGCGAGCTTGGGCGCGAGGAAGAAGAGGATGACCGCGCAGGCCACGCCCATGACGAGGTTGCGCAGCGCGACCGACAGAGTGGTGCCGACGACCTGCTCGATGATCGTCGTGTCGACGGTCAGCCGGCTGGTGATCTCGGCCGGGCGATTCTCCTCGAAGAAGCCCGGGGCGAGGCGGAGCAAATTGCGGTGGACGGCGAGGCGGATGTCGGCGACGACCCGCTCGCCGAGCCATGACACGAAGTAGAAGCGCGTGGCTGTCGCGAGCGCCATCACCAGCACCAGGAACAAGAGATATTCGAACCAGCGGGCGATGTCGCCGCCGCCGGAAAAGCCGCGGTCGATGATCAGCTTGAACGCATAGGGCATGGCGGACGTCGCGGCTGCCGCCACGAGCAGTGCCGCGCCGGCTGCGGCGAGCTGCGCCGGATAGCGGCGGGCATGGCCCCACACCATTGCCAGGCTCGACAGGCTCTTGGGTTTCTTGTCGTCGGGAGGGGTGGCCATTGGCCACGGCCTAGCAGCGGTGATGACCTTGCTCAACGGCGCTGCGGCCGCGACCTCAGCGGATCCGCCGGCCCTTGAAGCCGTCGATCCTCATCTCTAGCGCGCGGCCGGCGGGCCCAAGCGTGAAATCGGCAGGAACCCAGAAGGACCGTATGAGAAAGCGGGTGTCGTCAATCGGTACCAAGGCATAGGTGGTGCCCTCGATTGCCGCCTCGACCTGGCCCTCGTCCGCTTGGATGCGGACCTTGGCATTGGGTACGTAATAGTCGGGTCCGAATTGATAGGTTCCGGTGATCGCAGCGAGCGCCGGTGCGCTAACGGAATCGGACCGGATGGCGGGCATCGGCGCGACGGGCTCTCCGAAATAG
>JALYQH010000142.1 GCA_030855945.1 Pseudomonadota bacterium
GCCCCAGGCAGCGACCTTTGCCGGGGCGACGATTGGCATTGGAGCGCCGGGCTTCCTGCGCGCCACCGCCGATCTCAATCTCGGTGGTGAGGAGTTCGGCGTTAGCGGCGCGGCATTGCGTATCAACGCGCTCTATCACGATGCCGACACGCCGGGGCGCGACCATGTCGAGGCGCGGCGCATCGGCTTTGCGCCCTCGGTCGCCTTCGGGCTTGGCGGAGCCACCCGCGCGATCCTGTCTTACACCCTGCTCGATCAGGACAGCGTCCCCGATTACGGCATTCCATTCGTCCCCGCGAACAATATCCCGCTCGCCGAACATGCCGACGAGCCGGCGCCGGTCGACTATGACAATTTTTACGGACTGACAGAACGCGATTATGAAAAGGTCCGCAGCAACATCGTCACCTTCGCTGCCGAGCATGACATTAATGATTGGCTGCGGATCGCCAATACGACCCGCTACGGTCATGCGACCCGCGACAGCATCACCAGCGCGCCGCGCTTCCTCAATGCGACAAGCACGCTGATCCGCCCTAACGATCAGTCGCGCGACACGGTCGACACGGTGATCCTCAACCAGTCGAGCCTGTTCGCCAAATTCGTTACCGGAGGTGTGGCGCACGACCTCATCGCCGGCTTCGAAATCTCGCGCGAGAAGAGCCGCAACCAGCTTCGCGACGTCACCGACGGAACCCCGACCGACCTGTTCGACCCCGATCCGGCCCGTCCGTGGGAGGGTACGGTGGGGGACATCCCCGGCGCCGTCGTGCGCGCCAAGGCGAACACCATCGCCGCTTATCTGTTCGACACGATCCGGTTCAGCGATACATTGCTGCTGAGCGGCGGCGTCCGCTGGGAGAATTACCGCAGCGAGTTCGCCGGCGCCCCCCCGGCCGAAGCATCGAGGCGCACCGACCGCAATCTCACGTGGCGCGCAGGTGTCACGGTCAAGCCGGTGCCACACCTCAGCCTCTACGCCGGCGCGGGAACCTCGGTGAACCCGTCGATCGAAAATATGACCCAGACCAACGTCAGTACCGACCTCGCCAACCTCGATCCGGAGAAGAGCCGTACGTACGAGGTGGGCGCGAAATGGGATGGGTTCGGCGGCCGCCTGCTGCTCAACGCCGCGCTGTTCCGCACTGACAAGATCAACGCCCGCACCGACGGCCTGGCGGGGGAACCGACGGTCGTGCTCGACGGCAAGCAGCGCGTCGACGGCGTGGAGTTGGGCATCACCGGCAAGCTGACGCCTCACTGGTCGGTGATCGGCGGCTATAGCTACATCGACAGCGAGGTCCGCAAATCCAACGACCCGGCCGAGGTTGGCAACCGCCTACGCAACGTCCCCGATCACAGCGGGTCCTTGTGGAGCGTCTACAAGCTTCCAGCTGGCCTCGAGGTCGGCGGCGGCGTACGTTATGTCGGTACCCGCTTCACCAACGAAGCGAACACGCGGCGGATCGACGGCTATTGGCTTGCGGATGCGACGCTTGGCTATGAGGTAAGCAAGCTCGTCTCGCTGCGGCTCAACGCCTTCAACCTTACCGACAAGCGCTATGTCGACCAAGTCGGCGGCGGGCATTTCGTGCCGGGGCCGGGCCGCTCGCTACTGGCGACCCTGTCGCTGCGCCGTTAGGCTGACCCGATGCTGATCGCCATTCCCTCGGTCCTGGACGCGCAGCAGGTCCGCGATGCACGCGCCGCGATCGGGAGCGGGGAGTGGCGCGACGGGCGGGCAACGGCGGGGGTTCAGTCGGCGCTCGCCAAGCATAATCTGCAGCTGGCGATCGACAGCGATGCGGCGAAAGCGGTCGGAGCCACGATCCTGGCTGCGCTGGCCGGAAACGCGCTCTTCCAGTCGGCAGCCCTGCCGCGCCGGATCGTACCGCCCTTGTTCAACCGCTACGAAGCGTCGGATGGTCACCGCTTCGACGAGCATGTCGATAATGCGCTCCGCGCCGTGCCGGGCGGCGGGCGCATCCGCACCGACCTGTCGGCGACCTTGTTCCTCTCCGACCCCGAGGACTACGATGGCGGCGAGCTAGTGATCGAGGACAATTATGGCGCGCATGAGGTCAAGCTGCCGGCAGGCGACATGATCCTCTACCCGGCCAGCTCGCTCCACCGCGTCGAGCCGGTTACGCGCGGCGCGCGGCTGGCCTCCTTTTTCTGGGTGGAATCGATGGTCCGGGACGATGGCCAGCGGACCCTGCTGCTCGATATGGATGTGGCGGTGCGGACGCTTGCCGGGGAGGTCGGCGACAGGAATGCGGCGGTGGTTTCCCTGACCGGCACTTACCATAATCTGCTGCGGCGCTGGGCCGACTGCTAGGCGGCGAGCGCGGCAGCGCGCTTGCGGATGCGCTTGAGGTCGTCGACGAAGCGGCCCCGCTCTTCTGCTCTTTTGTCGCGATCGGGCAGGCGCAGCAGGAAGCTGGGATGGACGGTGACCCAGCATTCGCCGCCGTCGGCAAGCGTCAGCGGCTCGCCGCGCACCTTCGAGATGGTCACGACCTTGCCGACGAGCGAACGCGCCGCGGTCGCGCCAAGCGCCACGGTCAGCGGCGGCCGGATCAGCGCGCGCTCCTGATCGATCCACCAGCGGCACGCTTCGATCTCCCCGGCGTCCGGTTTGCTATGGATGCGCTTCTTGCCGCGCTGGACGAATTTGAAATGCTTGACCGCGTTGGAGACATAGGTCCGGGCTCGGTCGATCCCCGCCTCCTCCAGCGCTGCGTCGAACAATTGCCCGGCCGGTCCGACGAACGGGCGCCCCGCCAGATCCTCCTGATCGCCAGGCTGCTCGCCGACGAACAGGATCAGCGGGTCGAGCGGCCCTTCGCCGAACACTGTCTGGGTGGCGCATTTGTAGAGGTGACACCGGGTGCAGACCGCCGCTTCGTCGCGCAGCGCCTCCCAGCTTGCCTTGAGGTTCGATCGCGGCATCGGCGTCTGGCTCCTCGATGTTTCGATCATCGCCGCTTCGCGCGCCTGGGCACCGGCGAGCAATGGAGCAATGAGCGAAGTCTCGGGCATGTTGCGCCAATATTTCTTCGGCATCTCCTTGGTCATCGCCTTCACCTTGACCCGCGCCGGGTTGAAGATCGATGCGTAATAGGTCTTCCACGTCTCCTCGACCGGGTCGCCGTCGGGCCCGTCGGCGCGGGCCGCCCCGGGACTCTCGGTAAGCGCCTCGCCGTCCCAATGGATCGACAGCTCGGGCGTCAGGATCGACCAGCGCATGTTGGCGAAGCGGCGGACGAAAAAGCCGGCGGTGTGGCGGACGATATGATGATCGGGCTCGAAGAATGCGACGAAGCGCGTGCCGCCTTCGGACTCGTCGACCTCGCGGAAGCGGACGAAGGCGTGCATCTTGTGCACATCGCGCCGCACCTCCTTGGCCATCCGCTCCAGTCTGTCGAGCAAGGGGTCGGCGCGGTCCTCCATCGCCCGCTTGTTGATGCGCAGCTTCAGCAGCATCGAATAGAGCAAAGCGAAGCGTTCCTTGTCGGAATGACAGATCGCGCTCCTGGCGAGTTCGACGAACGCGCGCGGCACCGCGAAGCTTGGACCGGCGGGAGCAAGGCTGGTGTCCGGACCGGCGAACAGATCGGCTTCGCCCCCGGCGACTTGCCATGCGATTGCCGCCGCCGGCACACCCGCCTCGGCAAGCCCCCGCGCGGCGTCGCGCCAGCCGTCGAAGTCATCCTCGTCGGCGAGGGTGACTCGGTGCGCATCGAACGTCGGGCCTTCGGCGAGCATCAGCCAAGAACGAGCGGGAGGCGGAGCGGTTCAGGCCGCGAACAGGTCGAGTTGCTGGATTTTGGGCGCGACGAGGGCGCGCAAGTCGGCGCGGTCGGTGAGCAGGGTCGGGCGCCAGTCGGCGGTGACGATGAACGGGCGCAGCTTGGCGATCGACACGGTGAGCCGCGCGACATCGGCCAAGGTCATCGACCGCCACCGCCGCGACGAAAGGATTCGGCCGACCGCTTTGGTCCCGAGCCCGGGCACGCGCAGCAATTGCTCCTTCGGCGCGCGATTGACGTCCACCGGAAAATTCTCCCGAAACTTGAGCGCCCAGGCCAGCTTGGGGTCGATGTCGAGCGGCAGCATGCCGTCGGCGCCCGCCGCGCTGACCACTTCCGCCGGCTTGAACCCGTAAAAGCGCATCAGCCAGTCGGACTGGTAGAGCCGATGCTCGCGCATCAGCGGCGGGCGCTTGAGCGGAAGCACCGCGCTTGGGCTCGGGATCGGCGAGAAAGCCGAATAATAGACGCGGCGCAGCCCAAACCGGTCATAAAGCTGGCTCGCCTTGGTCACGATGTCGCCGTCGCTCGCCGCATCGGCGCCGACGATCATCTGCGTCGACTGGCCCGCCGGAGCGAACTTCGGCGCCGACTTATATTTCTTGGTCGCGTCGCGCGCGTCGACGATCGACGCCTTCATGTCGCGCATCGCGCCTTCGATCCGCCCGCCATCCTTTTCGGGCGCGAGCTGTTCGAGCCCCCGAGCGGTCGGCAATTCGACGTTGATCGATACGCGGTCGGCGTGAAGCCCGGCCTGCCGCACCAGTTCGGGATCGGCGTCGGGGATCGTCTTCAAATGGATATAGCCGCGAAAATCATGGTCCTTGCGCAGGCTCCGCGCGACCTCGACCATCTGCTCCATCGTGTAGTTCGACGAGCGGATGATCCCCGACGACAGGAACAGTCCCTCGATATAATTGCGCTTGTAAAAGGACAGAGTCAGCGCGACGACTTCCTGCGCGGTGAAACGCGCGCGGCGAACGTTGGAGCTTTTGCGGTTGATGCAATAATGGCAGTCGAAGATGCAGCTGTTGGTCAGCAATATCTTGAGCAGTGAGATGCACCGGCCGTCGGGAGCATAGGCGTGGCAAATTCCCATGCCCTCGGTCGAACCGACGCCCTTGCCGCCGCGGCTGTCGCG
>JALYQH010000173.1 GCA_030855945.1 Pseudomonadota bacterium
TCCACGAGCAGACCAATGCGCGGGAGCTGACGACGGACATTGTCCCCGAGCCGGTCGACATCATCGTGTGCGATGCAAGCTTTATCGCGCTGCACAAGGTGCTCGTGGCGGCGCTCGACCTCGCCAAACCTGGCGCACGGCTGGTGGCACTGATCAAGCCGCAGTTCGAGGCTGGGCGCGAGGAGGTTGGCAAGGGCGGCGTGGTTCGCAATCCGGCGGTCCATCAGCGGGTGTGCGCCGAGGCGGCGGAATGGATCGCTTCGCGCGGCTGGACGGTTGTTGGCGTCGAGCCGAGCCCGATCACCGGGCCCGAAGGCAATATCGAGTTCTTGCTTGGCGCGATAAAAGGGGACGACCATGGATGACGCGCGCCGTGACGATCGCGGATTGTGGAAGAAGGCGCTGTTCACCGTTCCGGCGATCGTGATCGTCGGATCGCTGATCGGGGTCCTGTCGAACAGCGGATTTTCGAACGATTGGTACGCGCCGCTCGACAAGCCGAGTTTCCAGCCGCCGGGGTGGGCGTTCGGGGCGGCGTGGACCACGCTCTACACGATGATGGGCATCGCGCTGGCGGCGATCCTGGACGAGCCGGCGTCGAAGCAGCGCAGCGTCGCGCTGGTCCTGTTCTTCGTACAGCTGGCGCTCAATTTCTCCTGGTCACCGGTCTTCTTCGGCGGCGGAATGATCGATGTGGGCCTGCTGGTCATCCTTGCCATGAACGTGGTCGTGACGATGACCATCATCGCCTTCTGGAAGGTTCGGCCACTGGCGGGAACGCTGCTCATTCCCTATCTGGCATGGTTGTGCCTGGCGACCGCGCTCAATCATGAGACCGGCCGCCTCAATCTCGGCGCGGACAAGGCGCCGCTGGGGATATCGGGAGCCTGAAATGCAATCTCAAAACCGAATGTTCGACGATCTGGTCAAGATGATGAACGGCGCCGCCGGCACCTTCGCCGGAATGGGGCGCGAGGCCGAGGGCAGCTTGCGCGAGAAGATGCGAGAGTGGGTCGGCGGCGAGGATTTCGTCGCGCGCGACGAGTTCGAGGCGGTCAAAGCGATGGCGGCGGCGGCGCGGGACGAGAATGAGGTGCTGCGCAAGCGCGTCGCGGCTCTCGAGGCGGTAAGTGCCAAGGTCAAGGCTCCGAAAGCGTCCAAGCCGGGAGCGACACTCTGACCGAGGAGGTGGAAAGCGAAGAGCGCGACGATGGCGCGCCGATCGAGGTGCTCGAACAATATTTCGAGGCCCGCGGATGGGCGTGCGAGCGTTCGGGCGAGGGCGAGATCGTCGCCTCGGCAAGCGGGAGCTGGGCGCAATATGAGCTTCGCGGCGTGTGGCGTCCCGAGGATCTGGTGCTGCAATTCCTCGCTTTCCCGGACATCAAGGTCGGCCCCGAGAAGAGCGTCGCAATCTATGAGACGCTGGGTCTGATCAACGAGCAATTGTGGCTTGGTCACTTCGAACTTTGGTCAAGTTCGGGCCTGATCGTGTTCCGCCACGCGGCTTTGCTCGGCGAGAGCGACGGGCTGACGTTCGAGCAGGCCGAGGCGATCGCCGAAGCGGCGATGGAGGAATGCGAGCGCTTCTACCCGGTATTCCAATTCGTGCTGTGGGGCGGAAAGTCGCCGGCCGAGGCGATTGCCGCTGCGTTGATCGACACGGCAGGGGAAGCGTAATCGAGGTTCGCCATTCCAATTCCGATCATCCTGAGTAGGGACTGAGTAAGCGAAGCGCATTCGAAGGGCGTATCGGAGGGTGTGCTTCGAGGAGGGTGTGCTTCGATACGCCGCTACGCGACTACTCAGCATGAGCGGAGTTTGTTTTGATGACTGGTTTTCCTACCCCTGCCTGGCTGGTCGGTTGCGGCAATATGGCCGGCGCGATGGTCGAGGGCTGGCGTGCGGCGGGGACCGACCTTTCCGGCGTGACGGTCATTCGTCCGAGCGGAACGCCGGTGGAGGGGCTGCGTACCGTTACCGCGCTTCCCGAAGGCGAGGCACCGCGCTTCGTCATGCTGGGGGTCAAGCCGCAAAAGCTGGACGAGGTCGCGCTGGGACTTGAGCCGCACGTTGGAGCGGTTACCATTCTCGTCTCGATGCTCGCCGGAGTTTCGGCCGTGACGCTGCGCCGCCGCTTTCCGAAGGCGCGCGCAATCGTGCGGGTCATGCCCAATCTTCCGGTCGCCCAGCGCGCAGGAGTCACGGCGCTCTACAGCGACGATGACGACAGCGAGGCGCGCGGTCTGGTCGAGGCCCTGATGACCGCCCTCGGCCTCGCGCCATGGTGCGCCGATGAAGCGCAATTCTCGGCGATCGGTGGGGTTGCCGGGTCCGGGCCGGCCTATTTGGCGCGCTTCACCGCGGCGTTGGCGCGGGGCGGAGAGGGGCTCGGGCTCGACCAGGCGCTGGCCAGTCGGATCGCGGTCCAGACC
>JALYQH010000214.1 GCA_030855945.1 Pseudomonadota bacterium
CTTCTATGCCGCGCTCCCAAACGCCACCCGCACCAGCAAGGACAGCCTGTTCGGTATGGCACGCATCGAAGAACATTGCCGCCGCTGCGGCGGCCACCTCGGCCATATTTTCGACGACGGCCCGAAGCCAACCGGCAAGCGCCACTGCATCAACGGCCTGGCGCTCAACTTCCGCCCGTCCTGAGCTAAGTCGAAGGGGCCTGCTTAGGCCGCGAGCGACACCGCTTCGTCGGGCGACAGATCGACAAATTCGTCCGCCGCGCGCCGCCGCCGTTCGGCCATCTGCCGCTGCAGCGCGTAAAAGGCCTGGGCCGGATTGGCCGCGAACCCGGCGGGCAGCGCCTTTGATCGCCGAAGCTCGCGTTCGACGCGTTCAAGCCCGCGTCGCTCCGCGCGCTCATAAGCGCTCATCGGAATCCGCAGCAGCGCGACCGCCGCGGCGACGGTCCGCGCCCCGAGCGGCCAGTCGAGAGCGCTGATCGCCGCTTCGATGCCATCGCCGATCAATGCTTCCGCCCAGCGCTGATGCGCCGCGAACAGCGCTCGCCGCGCGTCGAGGCTGGGACCACCGCGATGCGCCCGACACGCCGCGAACGCCGCGACCAGCGCCGGATCGAGCCCCTGCCGAGCGTCCTCGGCAAGTCCCGGAGCCGCCGCCAGCCGGTACGCAAGCAGCGCCCTCTCGCACCGCCGCTGATCGAGTTCGCGCAACGCCCCGCCAAATTCCGCCACCCGCGCGAGCAAAGCGGCCCGCTCCCCCGCCCGCAACCGCCACCAGGAGCGTCGCACTTGCCGTCCAAGGTCGGCAATCGCGGGATCGATCGCAAGCGCGCCATGCGCCGCCAGCAAGGCATAAGCATGCCCGAGCCCGAGCGAATCGGCGAGATGGTGATAGACCACCGTCCGCTGTGCCGAATCCCGCGCCCGGCCCGCAAGCGACGCCGCCTCGACCTCGAGCTGTTCGACTAGTCCCTGCCGATGCGACGCCATGATATCCATGGCGCGGGCTTAGCGCGCCGATTGTCACCAGCGGGTTAGCGCCGTCCGAAATCGGGCTTCAAAAAGCGGTCCGATAGGCATCATTGCCGACGAATCCCATTTTCTCCACCTCTGCCCGCTTGGTGATCGCCAGCAGTTCGTCGACCAGCGCGTAGCGCGCGCCGGCTTCGGGCTGCAGGTGAAGCTCGGGCACCGGCGCCATCCGCTGGGTCGTCACGAGCAGTGCGCCAAGCTCGGGCTTGGACACCGGCTCGCCATTCCACAGGATCGCACCGCCTTGCGTCACCACGATCCTGTTCTTGACCGGATCGGGGACGATCCGCGGCGGCCCGCTCGGCAGGTCGATCTTCACCGCGTGGGTCTGCATGGGGACGGTGATGATGAACATGATTATCAGGACGAGCAGGACGTCGATCAGCGGCGTCATGTTCATTTCCAGCATCGGCGTCGGCTCGGCATATCGAATGGTGGCCATGGTAAGCACTCCTCGGCGGATGTGATATCATCTCATCAAAATGAGCCTGTGCGCAAGCTTTCCGTTCCGGCCGATGGGCGGCCACGAAACCGACGCGCCGCGCCCATGAAAAAGGGCGGCCCCGCGAAGGACCGCCCTTTCATGCTCGAGTTAAATTTGCCTAGAAGGCGGTCATATAGGCTTCGTTGCCAACGAACCCCATCTTGGTGACATTCGCTTCCTTAGTGATCGCCAAGATTTCGTCGACCAGCGCGTAACGCGCCTCCGGCTCGGGCTGCATATGAAGCTCCGGCACGGGGTCCATCTGCTGCGTCACGTCCAGAAACTGGCGCAGCTGCTGCTGGTTGACCGGCGCCCCGTTCCACAGGATCGCGCCCGGCTGAGTGATCACGATCTTGTTCTTGATCGGGTCGATCGGCGGCGGGACGTTGTTCGGGTCGTTCTGCGGCAGATCGAGCTTCACCGCATGGGTCTGCGGCGGGATGGTGATGATGAACATGATGATCAGAACGAGCAAGACGTCGATCAGCGGCGTCATGTTCAATTCCATCATCGGCTCGCCTGCGGCGTTGCCGGTAGTGGTTTGCATTGCCATGGATCGACGCTCCTAAAGACGCTTAACGGTGGCGCCGGGGGGCGGCATGGAGATGAAGCCCACGCGCGCGAACCCGGCCCGCTGCATGGTAAAGACGGTCCCGCCGACGCACTTGTAGGGGGTGTCGACATCGCCGCGGATATGCACTTCGGGCATATTTTCCTCGGTGATGTTTTCAACCCCGCCCGCGCGGTCGATTTCGAGCTCGAGTTTCTCGACCGCGCGCTCGAGCAATTGCTCGTTGGTGACAGGCGTGAGGTTCCAATAGACTTCGCACGTCCCGCCAGCGCCGCCCCGAACCGACAGGTTGACGTTCTCGGGCTTGGTCTCGGTCACTTCATATTGGACGCTTGGAAGCTCGACCGGGACCGCCTGGAGCACCACCGGGACCGTGATAAGGAAGATGATCAGCAACACCAGCATGATGTCGACCAGCGGCGTGGTGTTGATGTCCGAAATCGGAGTGTCGTCTTCGCCTTCGGCGGGGCCTACGCTCATGGCCATGACAAGCTGTTCCTTCTACTCGTATCGGCTCCCGGGCCGGCCACTGCCGGCCCGGGTTGGTCTGGCTTAGCGCGGGTTGGTAGTAGTCGGGGTCGCCTGGGCACCGGTCTGGGTCATGCCGGCGC
>JALYQH010000179.1 GCA_030855945.1 Pseudomonadota bacterium
CCTTACAACGCCGTGCCCGACGTCAACTGGTCGGAGCTGATGCATAATCTGTGACGGCTTCGCCGACCTGTCTTCACCCGCCTTCGCCTCGCCGCTGATTGTCAGCCACGGTGCCGCCGACTAGGCAGGGCCGATGGCCAAACGAACCACCAGCAGCATCCCCGCCTTCCGCCGCAAGCCGCGCCGCGGGCTCGGCGCGCGCGTCTTTCTGTTCCTCGTAAAGCTGCTGCTCGCGCTGATCCTGCTCAGCGTCCTGTGGGTGCTTGCCTACCGTTTCATCAACCCGCCCATCACCGCGACGATGATCGGCGACGCGGTCGCCGGGCGCGAGGTCGACAAGGAGTGGATGAGCCTCGACGAGATCGACCGCGACATGGTCCGCGCAGCGATCGGGGCGGAGGACAGCAAATTCTGCTCCCACAACGGCTTCGATGTCGAGGCGATCGAAAATGCGATGAAGCGCAATGCCTCGGGAGGGCGCATCCGGGGTGGATCAACGATCAGCCAGCAGACCGCCAAGAACGCCTTCCTGTGGCAAGGCGGCGGCTATCCCCGGAAGGGCGCCGAAGCGTGGTTCACCTTTCTCATCGAGAATCTGTGGGACAAGCGGCGGATCATGGAGGTCTATCTCAATATCGCCGAGACCGGGATCGGCACCTACGGCGCAAACGCCGGCGCGCAGCGCTATTTCGGCCACGACGCGGGCGCGATGACCGCGACCGAGGCGGCGCGCATCGCCGCTGTCCTTCCGCTGCCAAAGGAGCGCGGCGCGGTCGCCCCCAAGGGTTTCACGCGGCGCTACGGCAACACCATCGCGGCACGGGTCGGCCAAGTCCGGCGCGACGGGCTCGATGCCTGCGTCTATGCCGGCGAGACAGCGCCGAAGGACAAGGCGCCAACGGTCTCGCGCGAGCAGCGGCCGATCCCCGGCGACGAATATGAGACGGCCTCCCCGCCGCCGGCACCGGTTGAGGAGGTTGAAGCGCTGACCGTGAACGAGCCGGAGCCAATCGACCCGGTGTTGCAGCCCCAGCCTGTTCCGATTCCGGGCTACCCCGCGCCCGACGCGCCGAGCAGCGATGAGCCGCTACCCCCGCCCGAAGAGCCTCCACTCCCGCCCCCGCCCTCGTCTCCGGCGGGCTGAACCTCTTCGGCCCTAGCCGACCAGCGCCAGCTTCGGACCTTCCTGGGCCGAGAGCTCGACCGCCCCTTCGCCCAGCAACCGAGTGAGCCGCGCGGCAAGGTCCGCATCGAGGATGAAGTCGCGGCCCAGCAACAGGCTGGCTTCGCGGCCCTCGCTGATCGGGGTGGTGACGCGAACAGTGCCCGATCCCCCGCGAAGGAGGTCGCGCGCGACGATCGGGATCATATCGGCGTCGGCGATCGTCAGCGCCATCTGCAATCTCGTCTTCTTCGCCAGCCCCTCGAGCGGCTGGAAGCGCTTGATCGTCACTCGCGGCGTCTCCTCGCCCGGACGGCGGTCCAGCTCGACCGTCATCAGCCCGCACCCGCCGGCCTTCGCCGCGGCTTCGAGTTCGGCGCTCGGCTCGTCATCGAACGCCGTCGCTTCATATTGTCCGGACGGATCGGAAATCGTCGCCAGCATGTAGCGCCGCCCCTTGGCGGAGGTCCGCCAGCGCACCCCCTCCACCATCCCGGCCATCATCGTCGCGGAGCGGCCGCCGTCGGCCGGGGCACGGACCGATGACAATTCGGCGAAGCTCTTGACCTTGTGCGCGGCAAGCAAGTGCCGCTGGCTGTCGACGGGGTGCGCCGAGAAATAGAAACCAAACGCGTCGCGCTCGGCGGTCATCTTCTCGGCGAGGGTCCAGTGCGCGTCGCGGGCAAGGCGAATCGCGGCGATATCGGCTTCGGCCGGGCCGCCGAACAGGCCGTGCTGGCCGCTGGTGCGCTGATCGTGGGCCGAAGCGGCGTGGGCGAGGATCGTCTCGGCAGCGGCATGGACTGCGGCGCGATTGGGCTCCAATTCGTCGAACGCCCCGGCGGCGGCGAGGCTTTCGAGCTGACGGCGGTTGAGCATTTTCGGATCGATCCGCGCGGCGAAGTCGTCGAGCGATTTGAACGGCCCGTTCGAATCGCGCTCGGCGACCAAGGCTTCCATTGCTTTCTCTCCGACGCCCTTCAGCGCGCCAAGCGCATAGCGGACCTTGCCGTCCTCGACGCTGAACGCGGCCTCGCTTCGATTGACCGACGGTGGCAGGCACTCGACGCCCGAGCGCCGAATATCCTCGACGAACAGTGCCAGCTTGTCGGTCTGCGCCATATCGAAGCTCATCGACGCGGCGAAGAATACCGCCGGATGATGCGCCTTCAGCCATGCCGTGTGATAGGCGACCAAGGCGTAAGCGGCGGCGTGGCTCTTGTTGAAGCCATAGCCGGCGAATTTGTCGATCAGGTCGAACAGCTCGTTCGCCTTGGGCCCGGCGATGTCGTTCTTCGCGGCCCCGTCGACGAACCGGGCACGCTGCTCGTTCATCTCGCTCTGGATCTTCTTGCCCATTGCGCGGCGGAGCAAGTCGGCCTCGCCGAGGCTGTAGCCGGCAAGCACCTGCGCCGCCTGCATCACCTGCTCCTGATAGACGAAGATGCCGTAGGTTTCCTTGAGCACCTGCTCGAGCATCGGGTGCGGATACCCCAATGCGACGCGGCCGTTCTTGCGGTCGCCGAACATCGGAATATTGTCCATCGGGCCGGGCCGGTAGAGCGAAACCAGTGCGATGATGTCGCCGAATGCGGTCGGGCGCACTGCGGCCAGCGTGCGACGCATCCCCTCGGATTCGAGCTGGAACACGCCGACCGTATCGCCGCGTTGGAGCAGTTCGTAAATCTTGGGGTCGTCCCAGGGAAGCGTGGTGTAATCGACCTCAAACCCCTGTTGGCGAAGAAGGCGCTGACCCTCTTTGAGCACCGACAGCGTCTTGAGCCCAAGGAAGTCGAACTTCACCAGCCCCGCCGCCTCGACATATTTCATGTCGAACTGGGTCACCGGCATGTCCGAGCGCGGGTCGCGGTAGAGCGGGACGAGCTGGTCGAGCGGGCGGTCGCCGATCACCACGCCGGCAGCGTGGGTCGAGGCGTGGCGCGGGAGGCCTTCCAGCTTCATCGCTAGATCGACCAGGCGCCGCACCCCAGGATCCGCTTTATATTCGGCATGGAATTCTGTCACGCCATTGAGCGTGCGCTTCAGATCCCACGGTTCGGTTGGGTGATTGGGGATGAGCTTGGCGAGCCGGTCAACCTGACCATAGCTCATCTGCAGCACGCGCCCGGTGTCCTTGAGCACCGCGCGGGCCTTGAGCCGTCCGAAGGTGATTATCTGGGCAACCCGGTCGCGGCCGTACTTCTGCTGGACGTAGCTGATGACCTTGTCGCGGTGGGTCTCGCAGAAATCGATGTCGAAATCGGGCATCGACACGCGCTCGGGGTTGAGGAACCGCTCGAACAGCAAGTCCAATTCGATCGGGTCGAGGTCGGTGATGGTCAGCGCCCAGGCGACCACCGAGCCCGCGCCCGAGCCACGGCCCGGGCCGACCGGAATGTCATTGGCCTTGGCCCATTTGATGAAGTCGGCGACGATCAGGAAGTAGCCGGCGAAGCCCATGCGGGTGATCACGTCGATCTCGAAGTCGAGCCGGTCGCGGTAGTGACCAAAGCCTTTCCCTACTCCGTTTGTCCCGAGCGCAGTCGAGGGGCATTCTTGCGCCGCGGAAGGTGTCTCGACTTCGCTCGACACGAACGGTTTTTGTTTTGCGAGAAAAGCTAGCCGCTCCTCCAACCCCGCACGCGCCTCCCGCCTTAGCGTTTCATCCTCATCGTCCGACAAGCGCGGCAGGATCGGGCGTCGCTGCGGCGCCGCCACCGCGCAGCGCTGCGCGACAACCGCGGTGTTGGCAATCGCCTCGGGCAAGTCGGCGAACAGCTCCTCCATCGCCGCGCCGCCCTTCAGCCACGCTTCGGGCGAGCTCGTCTTGCGGTCTCCATTGTCGACATAGGTGGAGGCGGCGATGCACAGCATAGCGTCGTGAGCAGCGTGGAAATGGGGCTCGGCGTAAGACGCCGGGTTGGTCGCGACCACCGGCACGCCCTGCGCATAAGCAAGCTCGATCAGCCGCGCCTCGGCCGCTTCCTCGACCGCGTCGCCGCGCCGCGAGAGCTCGACATAGAGCCGCTCCGGGAACAGCGCTTTCAACCGGTCGGCATAAGCCCGCGCCTTGTCATCCTGACCGTCCGTGAACAGTCGGACGAGCGCGCCCTCACCGCCCGCGGTCAGCGCGATGAGGCCGTCGGTTTGGCTCTCGAGCGCGGCCAACGGAACGTGTGGCTCCTCCGCAATCGGACGGTCGAGATGCGCGGCCGACACCAGCCTGCACAGATTGTCGTAGCCAGCCTCGTCCTGAGCGAGCAGCACAAGCCAGTCGAGCGCACCGGCCGGCCCTATGTCGGCCGGCCGCGCTACGCCGAGCATCGCGCCAACGATCGGCTGCACCCCCTCGGCAAAGCAGGCGTCGCCGAACGCCATTGCCGCGTACAGCCCGTTGCGATCGGCCAGCGCGACCGCCGGAAAGCCGAGCCTGGCGGCGTGCTTGGCGATCGCCTTGGGCTCGATCGCGCCCTCGAGCATGGTGAAGCAGGAAAAGACGCGCAGCGGGACATAAGGGGCCATCAACACATTATGGCATGTCCGCGAATTTTCTCCAGCACGGGGCGCGACTTATCCCCAGCTTATGCGGCCA
>JALYQH010000247.1 GCA_030855945.1 Pseudomonadota bacterium
GCACGGTCGACCGCCTGTCGACCGGCGAGCGGGCGCGCGTACTGCTTGCCCGCGCCCTCGCCGCCCGGCCGCGCCTGCTGCTGCTAGACGAGCCTTTCTCGAACCTCGAGCCCTATTGGGTGCTTCGGCTGATCGAAATATTGCGCGGCACGGCGGCTGCGGGCAGTGCAGTGCTGGTCGCGCTCCACGATCTCGCCCAGCTTGGCGCCTTCGACCGTGCCTTGCTGATCGCTGGCGGCATAGTCCAGATGGACGAAACGCCCGCGGCCCTGATGGCCAACGAGCGTTTCGAGGAGATTTTCCGGATCCGCGACGCCGGCGGACGATGGGCGCTCAGGCGTTAGGCGGGTCGGCGATCATCGCGGTGAAGTTGGCTTCGGCGGCGAGCTTGCCATTCACTGAGGCCCGGCCCGAGAATTTGCACACGCTCGATCGTTTCTGGACGAACTCGACATCGAGCTGGAGCAAGCACCCCGGCTCGACCGGCAGGCGGAACTTGGCGCCCTCGATGGCCATGAAATAGACCAGCTTGCCACTGTCGGCGAGGCCGAGGCTTTCGACGGCGAGCACGCCGGCGGCCTGCGCCAGCGCTTCGACGATCAGCACGCCGGGCATGATCGGCCGGCCGGGGAAATGACCCTGGAAGAAGCCCTCGTTGAAGCTCACCGCCTTGATCGCAGTGATCGATTGGTCCGGGACGAGCCGCTCGACCCGGTCGACAAGCAGCATCGGGTAGCGATGCGGAATCGCCGCCATCACCCGCCTGATGTCGAGCGGGCCTAGGGCGGCGCGTTTGGCGTCGTCGTTCACCTTCCCGCGGGCGCGGCCGGCTGGGCCTGTGCCGGAGCAGTCGTGCCCAGTGGCGCCGTATTGGCGTTGAGCCCGGCGATGACATCGGCGGTGACATCGAGTGCCGGCGCCGAGCGAATGACATTGCCGGAATCGAGCATCACCGTCGCCCCGCGGCGGGCGAGCACGTTGGTGAAGATCGGATCGAGCCGCTGACCAATCTGCTGAAGGAGGTAGTTGCGGTTGCGCTGAAAGGACTGTTCGCGCGCCTGAAGCTGGCGCTGGGCATCGGCCTGGCGACGATCGAACGCCGTGATGCGCGCGGTCAGCGCCGCATCGGCCGGGCGGCCCGAAAGCGCATTGATTGCGGTCTGGATCGAAGTCTGCTCGGTCTGCAGCGACGTTTGCAGCTGCGTTTGCAGCGCGCGCAGGCTGTTGACCTGCGATTCGAGCTGAGTCAGCGCGGTTCGGCATGCGTTGCAGGTTGTCGAGGCCCGCTGAACGTCGACGACCGCAATCACTGCGGCCGGCAATGCCTGCGCGGCGGCTACAGTCGGGAGGGCGAACATGGCGGCGGTCGCCGCAATCAAAATGGCTTTGGTCATCAGAATTGAGTCCCTACGTTGAAGGAGAATAATTTGGTGTCGTCGCCTTCCTGCTTGACCACTGCCCGGGCGAGATCGAGGCGAAGCGGCCCGAAAGGCGAGACCCAGTTGACGCCGATACCGATCGACACGCGCGGCTTCGGCGAGTTGCCGAAGACGAATTCCTTGATGCCGTTCGATTGAGTAAAGCCGGTGTCGCAATCTTCGCCAGGGACGAGAATCTCTTCGATCACCGGCGGGACCGCGGGCGTGGTCGGCGTAGCGGGAACACCTGGCTTGGTGCAAAAACCGATGATGTCGGTCAGTTCGGGCGGTCGGACCTTCCACACCGACCCGACGTCGATATAGGCCGACGGCCTCAGGCCAAGGCTGCGGACCCCGGCAGGGACCGGAAATTCGACCTCGACGCGGCCCATATAATAAGCCCGCCCGCCAAGCGCGTCGGCTTCTGTCACGGCATCGAAATCGAGCACGCCATCGGCATCGTAGCTAACGCGCTGAATCCGGGGCCCGATACCGCGAATATCGAAGCCGCGCAGCTGTGCTCCGAAGAAGCGGTCGGTGATGCGGATCGGATCGCGATTGGGATCGCCGTTATCGGCGAGCGGATGGATGTAGCCGCCCTCGGCATGGGCCGACAGAATGAGGCCGGCCGGCAGGGAGACGAATTTGGTCCCGTCGACGCGGGTGCGCAGATATTTGACGTCGCCGCCAAGGCCGGCGAAATCTTGATTGAAGACAAGGCGCTGGCCCCGGGTGGCGCGAATCCCGTTGGTGTCATCAAAGGCGAGTGTGTAGCCCACTGACGAGGTCAGCCGAGTGCCGAGTTCATCGCACAAGTAACGACCAGCCTTGATCGGGTCGCACTCGCGCTCGAGCGGCCCGGTGCCGTCGGCGTCGGTGAAAAACCTGTCTTTATTGAGCGAAATCTTGTCCTGGACGAGGGAGTAGCGGGTCCCGAACGACAGATATTCGGTGACTGGAAACCCAAGTCGAAGTCCCAACCCGTTCGAAAGTTGGGAGTAGGTCGTCTCTCGCTCGTTGCCGACATAATTGAAGCTGTTGAGATCGCGGCGGTAAATTTCGCCCCCAAGCAGAATCTGCCGGTCGAACAAATAGGGGTCCGTGAAACCCAACGAGACCGATCGCGAGTAGTTCGACCAATTGACGCTGGTCGAAGCGGTCTGTCCCTTGCCCATGAAATTATTCTGAGTCACCGACGCAGACACGACCAGTTTCTCCAGGCTCGAATAGCCCGCTGACAGTTGGAGTTGACCGGTGGACTTTTCCTCGACGTCGGCCGTCAGGATCACCTGGTCCGGAGACGAGCCGGGCGTCTGCTTGATCTCGAAATTTTCCTGGAAGAAGCCCAGGCTCTGAATGCGGTCCTGGCTGCGCTTGACCTTCAGCGAGTTGAACGCGTCGCCTTCGTTGACGCGAAATTCCCGGCGAACGACCTTGTCGCGGGTGACGGTATTGCCCTGAATGTCGATGCGTTCGACATAGACTCGGGCCGCCTCGCCGACGTCGATCGAGACATTCATCACTTGCGTCTCGGGGTTCCGATCGTAGCGCGGGCTGATTTCGGCGAAGGCGTAGCCCCTGATGCCCGCTGCTTCGCTGAGCGAAGTGACCAGATCCTCCACCTTCTTGGCGTCGAACCAGTCGCCCTGCTTGATGTCCACGCTTTCCATGATCTGCGCTGGCGTGAAATCGCGCAATGCGCTCTCCGCCTCGACGGTTCCGAACTTGTAGCGCGGTCCCTCCTCGACGACGTAGGTGATGACGAAATCGCGGCGGTCGGGCGTCAGTTCGGCAAGCGCCGAGACGACGCGGAAGTCGGCATACCCTTCGGTCAGGTAGAAAGCGCGCAGCTTCTGCTGGTCCGCGGCAAGGCGATCGGGATCGTAGCTGTCATTCGACTTGAAGAAGCCGAGCAGTCCGCCGGCCTCCTTGGTGAACATTTCCTTTTGCAGCCGTCCATCCGAAAATTGCTCGTTACCCAGAATGTTGATCGCGCGGATCTTGGACTTTTCGCCCTCGTTGATCTCGAACACCAGATCGACCCGATTTTGGTCTAGCTGAACGATCTTGGGCTCGACGGTCGCGGCGAAGCGCCCCTGGCGCTTGTACAGCTCGATGATGCGGTTGACGTCAGCGGTCACCTTGGAGC
>JALYQH010000293.1 GCA_030855945.1 Pseudomonadota bacterium
GAGCTGAGGAGACTGCCGGCCTTCTCGATCGTGCGCGCATCGACCAATATGTCCACATCGCACGCCATCTTGATGAACGGATTGCGATAGGCGAGCGCGCTTAGCGTCAGCCCCTTCACGAACAGGACAGCGAGCCCGGCCTCGCCGAATGCGTCGCGCAGCCGGACCATTTCCTTCGCCGCACGCAAATTGGCGCCGACAATCCCCTGGGCATCGGTCGACAGTTCATTTGCGATGGCGGCGGGGACCGCGATGCCCAGTTGGTCGATGCACTGCCACGCAAGGGCTTCGACGCGGTGGCGGCGAACCACGGCTAGGAACCGGTCCCACTCGACCTGTTTCGACCATTGCTCGATCGATGGCGCGCCGGCGCCGGTAAAATTCCAGCCGCAAGCCGCGATCGCCAGGCTGAACTCTTTGTCGAACACCGGCCGGGCTATAGGCCAGCCGCGCGGCGACTGCCTACTGCTTTGCGCGGCCCGAGCGCTGGGCTAACAGGGCCGCCCCCGCTTGTTCGGAGCCACAGACCAGGTGAGTGACCAGTTCGACTATCGTCTGTTCGGGCTGCACATCCGCAGCGACATAGCGCTCCCCGAACTCGCCGAGGCCGCGAGGGGGGACGAGCCCGACATCGTCATTTCGAGCGGCGACGTGCCGCGCGGCCTGCCCGCAACGCCTGGGTTGCACCGCGATGGCGATGGAGTCCTGCTGTCCATCGACGGGGTTGCGCGATATTGGGTGGCAGGCGGCACGCGGATCGTGGTCGCGGCCGATCCGGCGGTGCCGACCGCCAATGTCCGCCTATATCTGCTCGGATCAGCCATGGGCATGCTGCTTCATCAGCGCGGCCTGCTGCCGCTTCACGCCAATGCGGTCGAAGTCGACGGCAAGGCCTATGCCTTCATGGGCCATTCCGGCGCCGGCAAGTCGACCCTCGCCGCCTGGTTCCACGATCGCGGCTTCCGCGTGATTTCGGACGACGTCGCGGTGGTCGACTTTTCCGACGAGGGGATCGCGTTCGTCGCTCCCGGCATCCCGCGTCTGCGCCTGTGGCGCGATGCGCTCGAAGCGTCGCGCCGCGAGGCGTCGCTGCATGAACGGTCGTGGGCGGGCGAAGACGACTATGAGAAGTATGACGTCCCGATCGCGGCCGGCTCGCGCACCGAGCGCGAGGCGGAACTCGGGGCCGTCTATTTGCTCGTTCAAGGGGACCGACTGTCTTTCACGCCGTTAGCGGGAGTCGAGGCGATCGAGGCGCTGATCGAGAATATTTATCGCGGCAGCTTCATTCCCCATAGCAAGGACGCGACATCCTATTGGGAGACATGCATCAGGCTGGCGCGCCAGGCCCCGGTCATTCGGTGCGAGCGGATATGGGATTCATCTGCCATCGAATCGCAGGCGCTGGAGATGCTTGCGCATATCCGCCGCCAGTCGCCCTGACCGGCGGGCTTAGCGCCGATCTGCTGCGCGGTGCCCGGCGGTCGCGCGCTCGACCTCGAGAAAGAAATAGCCCGCGGCAAGCGTCAAGGGCAGTTGATTGACGTATCGCGCGATGATGTCGAAGCGATGGAAATCGGCGGTCGGCCACTCGGCGATGGCGCGGTCGATCTTGTCGAAATCGATCAGCAGGCGAGCGGTTGGACTGGCCTTGATTTCCTCGGCCATGACCCGCGCGTCCGCGGGGGTGAAGCGCTCGAACCAATCCGCCGACTGATAACCCCGATGGGGTTCCTCGATGATCTCGCGCGGAAGCCGGTCAGCCAGCGCGCGGCGCGCGAGGGGGCGCGAGACTCCGCCGGAGAAAAGCTGCTCGGGGGGAAGCGACAGGCTGAATTCGATCAGGCGCCGGTCCGCGGTGGGATCGCGCGTGTCAACGCCGGACTCGGCGAGGGCGCCCTTGCGGAAGGTGCCATAGTCCATCTGCTTCAACGCTTCGAAACGGCTGCGGTAGCTATTGCCGCCGGCCCGTCTATCTTCGCCGGACGAGGGCCTTGGGCGCAGTTGCGGGAGCCACTTGTCCTGGAGAAAGGTCATCCTCGCGCCATCGGGCGCGCCCAGGAACATCCTTTGAAGCGCGCGCGTCGCGGTTCTCGGCAGCCATCCGTCGAAGCTGTTGACCAATATGCCGCGCCAGCGGACATCGGGACGGCGCGCCGCGAGCCTAGCCTCGCGCCACCAAGCCGCGAGCTGGCCTCGCCCGACTAGGTCGCCAAGGACGACCAGATTGCCGGCGTTGAGCGTAAGATTGCCAAGCTCGCCCGACAGTAGCACCCGCCCGCCGCGCTGCGCGGCGAGCTCCTCCACCTTGCTGGCCCAGCCGGAATTGATGATATTCCGCGCTGGATCCTGATAAAATCTCGTCTGGCCAACCAAGCGATCCAATGCCTGGCCGGCGCTGCGGACGACGAGATGGTCCATATGGTGCCGTGTCGCGGTCAAGGCAGCCAAGCCGCTCTCGTCGGCGAAGCGGCCGCGCGGCACCGGGCCCACGAATCCCAGGCGGGGGGCCGAGGTGAGCGCGAGCACTCGCCCTTCCGGCTCGATCAGCCGAGCCGCGGTGGCTGCGACGGCGGCGCTGTCATAGCCCGCGCTGAGGTGCGCCGCGATCGGTCCGTCGATCCGGCGCAAGCGGCTGCGGACCGCCGTGTCGAGTGTTTCACGGAACGCCTCGACATAGTCATCGTCGCTGGGGAGGGACAACGGAGCGAAGGAGGGCGTCCAGATTTTCTGGCTGCGGTATTCGCCCGCCTGAAAGGTGACCATATGGCCGGGGAGCACGCGGGCAATGCCCTGATAGTAGGTCCCGTCGCCCTGCGGCCGCTCACCCGCGAGCATCGCCGCAACGCGATCGAGGTCGAACCCGCGCCAATTGTCGGATGAGGCGAGGAGACCGCTAGGCAGCGATGCGAACGACAATGCCGCGCCGTTGGTGGAATAGAATAAGGGCCGCTGACCGGTGAAGTCGCGGGCCAGCGTCAGCCGGCCCTCGTCGGCGGCGTAGACTGCCAGCGCATAATCGCCGACGATCCGCGCCAAACATTGGTCGCCTTCGCGCAGCCAGCACAGCCCGAAGATGTCGGCGTCGGACCGAGCCGCGGCGTCGGCCCGGTTGATACCGAGCCAGGCGATCAAATTGTCGCGATTATCGAGCCGAATGTCGGCAACCAGCAAATGCCCGTCATCCGAAATCGGTTGGAAGTCGTGCCGGTCTTCGGGGAGCGTTTCGAACAGCGAAATGCCGAACGAGGCCCCGCCCAGGCTCCGCACCGAAGTGCCGCGCGCACCGGGGATTGGCTGCGCCCGGAGCGCATCCAGGCACTGCGCTTCGCGCTGTTCAAACGGTTGTAAGCCAACCCACCCGCTGAGGGCGGTCACCTCTGCTCACCGCGGAGCAGGACTCACCCGTTCAGGATTTGGCGGTGCAGGCGCCGTCGCTGACGATGGCGGCGGTCTTCGCGTTGCACTGTTCGGCCGAGCCGGCCGTTATGCTTTTGACGGACGGCCTCCGCCAAATCTTCTTGTCCATGTTACGTATCCCTCCCCGGATCCGATCGGCCTTAGACCTCACAGATTTAACGCCTAATGAACCGTGCATTCGCGCATTGCAACATTTCTTCGCGGCGCCCTTCAGACGCGCTTTCGGACGAGGCCGCGCGCGATCAAATCGTCGAGCAGTGCCTGAAGATCGGCCGTGCATTCTTCCTCGCCGACCTCATATTCCTCGCGGAGCGAGTCTCGCAGCGCATCGAACGAGGCCGGTGTCTCGAGAAGCCGCCAAACCGACGCAGCCGTGGCATTGAAGCCGAAACATTGCCCGCCCTGGGCATCGAGCGCGACCAACTCGTCCCCAAGCCCGGCTTCGAGCAGGTCCGCATTTCGTTCGTAAATCGTGCCGGTCATTCGCAACTCTCCGCGTTGGACGCGCTGATTGGCAGCTTTCGGGACGCGCGCCCAGACTCATTTTGCGGTGCCGGTTGCGCTGCTGAACGCCAGCTTACAGCCGCGTTGTAACGAGGATCGAACGGGCTGAACCGTCCGCGAATCGCGGAACGGTGCTTGTTGGTTCACGTTGTAATCATGCGTTTTCGACCAGAATAAGCTTCGAAATCAAACCATTGTCAGGAACGATCATGATCAGGACCATGTTGATTGCCACTGTTGCGGCGCTCGCCATTGCGGCGCCCGCGCAGGCGCAGGAGAAGGGCGACCGCGGCAAACGCGGAGAACGGGCCGAGAAATCCGACGGCGACCGCGGCGGCCAGCGCGCCGAACGTCAGGAGCAGCGGGCCGAGCGCCAGGAACGTCCGCAACGTGTCGAGCGGGCCGAGCGCCAAGAGCGTCCGCAACGCGCTGAGCGCCGTGCCGAGCGCCAGGAGCGTCCGCAACGCGCCGAGCGTCAGGAGCGCTCGCCTCGCGTCGATCGTCGGGCCGAGCGCCAGGAGCGCGCTCAGCGCATGGAGCGCCAGGCGGAACGCCGCGAGCGCGCCCCCCAGGCCGAGCGCAAGGCTGAGCGCCAGGAGCGCGCTCAGCGTGTTGAGCGTCGGGCCGAGCGACAGCAGAGAGCGAAGCGCGTCGAGCGTCGTGCCGACCGGCAGGAGCGCGTTGAACGCAAGGTCGAACGCCGCGATCGCATGATCGAGCAGCGTCCGTCGCAGGACCGCCTCGACCAGCGTTTCGCCAATCGCGAACAGCGCATCGACAATCGCCAGGAGCGTCGCGCCGATCGCCGCCGGGACCAGCGGCGGAACATGTGGGCGCGTCTCGCCAATCGCGAGCAGCGCGTCGACGATCGCCGCGAGGAGCGCCGTGCCCTGACGCAGCAAGCCGCGCTGATCGGTCAGCGGATCGATCAGGACCGGTACGAGGATCGCTTCGAGGATTATGTGCCGCTCGGCTATCGAACCCAATATTTCGACACGCCGCGCCATTATTATCGCTACGACGATGATGCCGGCTATCTCTATCAGGTCCGCCGCGACGATGATGTCGTCAGCATGCTGTTCCCGTTGCTTGGTGGTGCCTATTCGATCGGCCGCCCGCTGCCGATTTCCTATAGCAATTACAATGTGCCGCTGAGCTATCAGAACCTCTATTACGACACGCCGGATCATTATTATCGCTACGGCAGCGGGGCGATCTATCAGGTCGATGCGGGCACGCAGCTGATCCAGGCGGTGGTCGCGCTGTTGACCGGACAGAGCCTTGGCGTCGGGCAGGTGCTTCCGGCCAATTACAGCACCTATAATGTGCCCTACGCCTATCGCGATCAATATGCCGACAACGCCGACAGTTGGTATCGCTACAATGACGGCAGCATCTATCAGGTCGATCCGCGCACGCGGCTGATCGAGGCCAGCATCCCGATGTCCTACGGCGGGTTCGCCGTCGGCAGCCTGATGCCCTACGGCTATGACGATTATAACGTGCCCGACGGTTATCAGCAGGTCTATTACGACACGTCGACCTACAATTACCGCTACAACGACGGCGGAATCTATCAGGTCGACCCGACCACTCAGATCGTCCAGTCGCTGGTCGCGCTGGTCACCGGGCAGAATTTCAACGTCGGCCAGGCGATGCCCGCGAGCTACGGCGTCTACAATGTGCCCTACGACTATCGTGACCGCTACGCCGACACCGACGACAGCTGGTACCGCTACAATGACGGCACCATCTACCAGCTTGAGCCGGGGACGTTGGTGGTCCGGGACACCCACAACATCTACGTCTAACCGCCAGCGCCTGGCCACAGCACGATGTAAGGGGCTGATCGAGGTTTTCGCGAACCGAGGTCAGCCCTTCTTGCGTTGGAGGCCGGCCTTCACTTGCCGCGATGCAGCAAGGCGCATATCTGGCGCATATGACCTCGACCAACGACATTCGCCGCTCGTTCCTCGAATATTTCGAGGCGCAGGGGCATGCGCGAGTGCCGTCGGCGCCGCTGGTGCCGCACAACGACCCGACCTTGATGTTCGTCAACGCCGGGATGGTGCCGTTCAAGAACGTCTTCACCGGGCTCGAGACCCGGCCCTATGTTACCGCCACCTCTTCGCAGAAATGCGTCCGCGCCGGGGGCAAGCATAACGACCTCGACAATGTCGGCTACACCGCGCGCCACCATACTTTCTTCGAAATGCTGGGCAATTTTTCGTTCGGCGACTATTTCAAGGAGCAGGCGATTAGCCACGCCTGGACGTTGCTGACCAAGGAATGGGGCCTGGATCCCGACCGGCTGACGGTCACCGTCTATCACACCGACGATCAGGCCTTCGATCTGTGGAAAAAGGTCGCCGGCCTCCCCGAAAGCCGCATCATCCGCATCGCCACCAAGGATAATTTCTGGGCAATGGGTCCGGACGGGCCGAGCGGACCTTGCTCGGAAATCTTCTACGATCACGGCGACCACATCCCCGGCGGCCCGCCCGGGAGTCCGGACGAAGATGGCGACCGCTTCGTCGAGATATGGAATCTCGTCTTCATGCAGCATCTGCAGGAGGCCGATCAAATCGTCGCCGACCTGCCCAAGCCGTCGATCGACACCGGCATGGGGCTCGAGCGCATCGCCGCCGTGATGCAGGGCGTCCACGACAATTATGACACGGACACGTTCAAGGCGCTGATCGCCGCTAGCGAGGAGTTGACCCGAGCGAAGGCGGAGGGCGAGCAACAGGCGTCGCACCGCGTCATTGCCGATCACTTGCGCGCGGCAGGCTTCCTCGTCGCCGATGGGGTGCTGCCGGCCAACGAGGGTAGGGGCTATGTCCTGCGCCGGATCATGCGCCGAGCGATGCGCCATGCCCACCTGCTCGGCGCCAAGGATCCGCTGATGCACCGGCTGGTGCCCGAACTGGTTGCCGAAATGGGCGCCGCTTACCCCGAACTAGTCCGCGCCCAGCCGCTGCTCGAGGCGACGCTGCAGCAGGAGGAGACTCAGTTCCGCCGCACCCTGGCCAATGGCTTGCGCTTGCTGGACGAGGAAACCGGGGCGATGGCCGAGGGCGGGACGCTTCCCGGCGCGACCGCGTTCAAACTCTACGACACCTTCGGGTTTCCCTATGACCTCACCGAGGACGCGCTTCGCGCCCGCGGCCTGTCGGTCGACCGACACGGTTTCGACGCCGCCATGGCCGAACAAAAAGCCGCCGCCCGCGCCGCGTGGAAGGGGTCGGGCGACAAGGCCAGCGACGATCTGTGGTACGACCTTGCCGAGGAGGTCGGACCGACCGAATTCACGGGCTATTCGGGCCATGAGGGCGAGGGCATCGTGCTTGCCCTGGTCAAGGACGGAGTTCGCGTCGAGAGTGCCGGCGAGGGCGAAACCGTCACCGTCATTCTCAACCAGACGCCTTTCTACGGCGAAAGCGGGGGGCAGGTCGGCGATTCCGGAAAGCTGTCGTCGCTCAATGGCTCCGAAGGCGAGGTAGAGGATACGTCGAAACCGCTTGGGCGTCTCCACGCCCTTCGTACGCGCACTGCCAAGGGCAGTCTGAAGGTCGGCGACACCGTCCACCAGTCGGTCGATGTCGAGCGCCGCAGCGCCGTCCGTGCCAATCACAGCGCAACCCACCTCCTCCACGCCGCATTGCGCCACCGGCTCGGCGGTCACGTCACCCAGAAGGGCAGCCTCGTCGCGCCCGACCGCCTCCGCTTCGATTATTCGCACCCGGCGGCCTTGAGCGCCGCCGACATCGCCGCGATCGAAGCCGAGGTGAACGCTCACATTAGGCACAACCACCCCGTCACCACGCGGCTGATGACCGCGGACGACGCCATTGCCGCCGGCGCAATGGCGCTGTTCGGCGAGAAATATGGCGACGAGGTGCGCGTGCTGAGCATGGGCCGCGATGTAGACGCGGATTATAGCGTCGAGCTGTGTGGCGGGACCCACGTGAACGCCCTCGGCGACATCGCCATCTTCAAGATCATCTCCGAAAGTGCGGTCAGCTCGGGCATTCGCCGCATCGAAGCGCTGACCGGCGAGGGCGCTCGCCTGTGGCTCGTCGATCGCGACGCCAAGCTTCGCCAAGTGGCTGCGTCGCTGAAAGCTTCGCCCGATGAAGTTCCAACTCGTGTCGCCGTATTGGTCGAGACCACCAAGCGCCTTGAGCGTGAACTCGCCGATGCGAAAAAGGCGCTGGCGATGGGCAACGGCGGCCAAGCGGAAGTCGCGGGTCCGGAGCAAGTCGGCGGCCACGCCTTCCTCGGCCAAGTGGTCGAGGGCCTCGACCCCAAGAATCTCCGCGGCGAGGTCGACGCGATGAAGCAGCGCCTGGGCAGCGGTATCGCCGCGCTAATCGCCACCAACGACGGCCGCGCCAGCGTCGCGGTCGGCGTCACCGATGACTTGGTCGCGGCCGTTTCGGCGGTCGACCTTGTGAAAGCGGCGGTCGCGGCGCTAGGCGGGCAGGGCGGCGGCGGCCGTCCCGACATGGCGCAGGGCGGCGGGCCGGACGGGGGAAAGGCGCAAGAGGCGCTCCAGTCTGTGAGGGACGCGCTGCAATCGGTCGCGGCGTGATCGACGTTCGCTCGACTGATCCGGTCACGCTGCGCGGCCAGTGCCATTGCGGCGCGGTGCGGTTCGAAGTGAAGCTGTCCGAAGGTCTGGCGTCGGCGCGGCGGTGCAATTGCAGCTATTGTTCGAAGCGTGGCGCGGTCGCGGTGACCGCCCGCAGCGACGGTCTCAAGATTATCGCGGGCGACGACCAACTCGCGACCTACCGCTTCAACACCAGAGTTGCCGAGCATCATTTCTGCACGACCTGCGGCATCTACACCCACCATCGCCGCCGTTCGAACCCCGATCAGTTGGGCGTCAACGTCGCCTGCCTCGACGGCCTGTCGCCATTCGATTTCCCGGAAGTGCCCGTCAACGAGGGCCGCATCCACCCAAGCGATCGACCGGACGGAAAACCAGACGCGGTCGCCGGATGGCTGCGCTTCACGCCGGCGCCATGACCTTCCGCGCCACCGTCCTCACGCTCTACCCCGAAATGTTTCCCGGGCCGCTCGGCACCAGCCTTGCCGGGCGCGGGCTGGCGGAGGGGAAGTGGGCGCTGGAAGCACGCAATATCCGTGACCATGCGATCGACAAGCATCGCACGGTGGATGACACGCCGGCGGGTGGCGGGGCTGGAATGGTGCTTCGCGCCGATGTCCTTGCCGCCGCGCTCGATGCCGTGGCTGACGGCCGGCCGATGCTGGCGATGACGCCGCGCGGCGCTCCGCTGACCCAGGCGCGCATCCGCGACCTGGCGGCGGGGGAGGGGACGATCATCCTATGCGGCCGTTTCGAAGGCTTCGACGAGCGCATCTTCGAGGCCCGCGGCGTCGAGCCGGTGTCAATCGGCGACTATGTCCTGTCGGGCGGCGAGCTTGGCGCGATGGTGCTGCTCGATGCTTGCATTCGGCTGCTCCCCGGCGTAATGGGCGCGGCCTCCAGCGGAGAGGAGGAGAGCTTTGAAGAAGGCCTCCTGGAATATCCGCACTACACCCGACCAGCCATCTGGGAAGGGCGCACGATCCCCGAAGTGCTGCGATCGGGGGATCATGCGAGGATCGCGGCGTGGCGTAAAGCGCGTTCGATCGATGACACACGGCTACGGCGGCCGGACCTGATCGAGCGCCATGGGGGTGCTCGGGAGGCGTCGCCCTCTGGTGCGCAGCGCGATAAATAGGGTCTTTAAGACAATGAACCTCATCCAGACGCTCGAAGCC
>JALYQH010000297.1 GCA_030855945.1 Pseudomonadota bacterium
GCCCGACATAGGCCAGCGCAAGCTCCCGGAGCCGCGTCTCATCGAGCGGGCGCGGCGGCTTTCGCGGCGGTTTGCGCGGGGTCATGCGCCTTGTTAATGCCACACTCGCCCAGCATCACCTAGCTGGTCGCCAGGAGCGGCTGGCCGGCGTCCGCGTCATCGTGGCCAATTCATTGACCCGAGGATCATCAGAGTGCTCGACCGCAACATCACGATCGACACCGACCTCGCTCCCGACGACCACACCCCGACGCTCGACACGCTACCGCGGCGCATGGCGGATTTCGAGACGCTGGGCGAGGCGCTCGATTATGCAGCCACCGGCCGGAGGGGGATGAATTTCCACGACGCCCGCGGCAAGCTGCTGCAGCCCTATCCCTTTGCCCGACTGCGCGAGGACGCGCTGGCCCATGCGCGCCGCTTCGCCGCGCTCGGGCTGGGTAAAGGCGACCGGCTGGCGCTGGTCGCGGAAACCGGCCCCGAGTTCGCCGCCTGCTTCTTCGGCGCCGTCTATGCCGGGGTATGGCCGGTGCCGCTCCCGCTTCCGACCAGCTTCGGCGGCCGCGATGCCTATATCGAGCAGCTCGTGGTGATGCTTGCCAGCTCCGACCCGCAACTGTTCCTCTACCCGCCCGAGCTGGCCGAATTTGCTGCCGCCGCCGCTGCGCAGCGCGGGGTTGCCGCGCGCGATTGGGATAGCTTGGCCGAGGTCGAGCCGTCGAACGGAGACCTGCCCACCGCAAGCGCCGACGAGATCGGCTATCTCCAATATTCGAGCGGCTCGACCCGCTTCCCGCACGGGGTCGCCGTGAGCCACCGCGCGCTGCTGGACAATCTTCGCGCCCACGCCATAGGGGTCGAGGTGCGCGACAGCGACCGCTGCGTAAGCTGGCTTCCCTGGTATCACGACATGGGGCTGGTCGGGTGCATGCTGTCCCCGCTCGCCAGCCAGATGAGCGTCGATTATCTCAAGACCGAGGATTTCGCGCGGCGGCCCCTCGCCTGGCTCGACCTCATCAGCCGCAACCCCGGCACAACTTTGTCTTACTCGCCGACCTTCGGCTACGACATCTGCTCGCGCCGGATGTCCTCGCAGACGCGCGCTGCAGACCGGTTCGACCTCAGCCGCTGGCGGATCGCCGGCAATGGCGCCGACATGATCCGCCCCGACGTTATGCAGGCGTTCGTCGACAGCTTTGCCGACGCCGGCTTCAAGGCGGCCAGCTTCTGCCCGAGCTACGGCCTCGCAGAGGCGACGCTGGCAGTGTCGATCATGCCTCCGGGCGAGGGCATCCGCCTCGAGCTGGTCGAGGAATCCGAGCTTTCAGGCGTCGGCACCGCGGCTCAGGAGCGCCCGCGCCGTTACCGGGCGATCGTCAATTGCGGCAAGCCGGTCGAGGGCATGGCGGTCGAGATTCGCGGCCCCGACGGGGACATTCTCGGCGACCGCTCGATCGGCAAATTGTTCGCCCGCGGCAGCTCGATCATGGCCGGCTATTTCCGCGACGAGGAATCGACCAAGGCGTGCCTCGGCGACGATGGCTGGCTCGACACCGGCGACATGGGGTATTTGTCGAACGGCTACATCTTCATCGTCGGCCGCGCCAAGGACATGATCATCATCAACGGCCGCAACCATTGGCCGCAGGACATCGAATGGGCGGTCGAGCAATTGCCCGGCTTCAAGTCGGGTGACATCGCCGCGTTCGCCATCACCGGCCCGTCGGGCGAAGAGACTCCCGCGGTCCTCGTCCACTGCCGAGTCAGCGACCCCGGCGAGCGCGGCCGCCTGCGCGACGACATCCGCGAACGTGTCCGCGCGATCACCGGCATCACCCCGGTTGTCGAGCTCGTCCCGCCGCGCACCCTGCCCCGGACCTCGTCGGGCAAGCTCAGCCGAACCAAGGCGCGCAATCTCTACCTCAGCGGCGAAATCCAACCCTTCGACGCCGCCGCCTAAAAGCTTGCGAAGGGCCAACGCGGGGGGTAGTTGGCGGGCGGCTTAGGGGTATAGCTCAGTTGGTAGAGCATCGGTCTCCAAAACCGAGGGTCGTGGGTTCGAGTCCCCCTGCCCCTGCCAAGCCGCCGCTTGATAGCAGCGACCGCTTGCGCTAAGGCGGCCGCCAACGAGGTCCAGCGGCGCAGCCCGCGGGCCTCTTTTTTCTAGCTGCTCGAGATCGGACGACACATCGTGGCCAAAGTCACTCCCGGCGAATTCATCAGGCAGGTCCGCTCCGAAACGTCGAAGGTCAGCTGGCCGACGCGCAAGGAAACCATCACCACCGCGATCATGGTGGTGATCATGACGACCCTGCTCGCAATCTTCTTCTTCGGTGTCGATTCGGCGTTCGGCGCGATCGTCAAATTCCTGCTCGGCCTGCTCGGCTGACCCTCACCCCAACCCTCTCCCCAAGGGAGAGGGAGCAAGAGAAGAAAACCATGTCCCGCTGGTACATCATCCACGCTTATTCCGGGTTCGAGACCAAGGTCCGCGAGTCGATCATGTCGGAGGCGAGGCGCCTCGGGCTCGAAAGCCTGGTCGAGGCGATCGAGGTCCCGACCGAGACCATCACCGAGGTCAAGCGCGGCAAGAAGGTCCAGTCCGAGCGCAAGTTCATGCCCGGCTACGTCCTCGCCAAGCTGGGGATGAACGACGACGTTTACCACCTCGTCAAGAACACGCCCAAGGTGACCGGCTTCCTTGGCCCCAACGGCAAGCCGCAGGCGATCCCCGACGCGCAGGCGGCGCGGATGCTGGCGACCAAGGAAGAAGCCGCGGCGAGCCCCAAGCAGAAGATCAAGGTCGACTATGAAATCGGCGACCAGGTCAAGGTTCTCGACGGCCCGTTCGCAAGCTTCAACGGCATCGTCGAGGAGCTCGACTTCGACCGCAGCCGGGTCAAGGTATCGGTCTCGATCTTCGGCCGCGCGACCCCCGTGGAGCTCGAGTTCGAACAGGTGGAAAGAGCGAAATAAGGCTGAGCCGCCGAGCGCAGGGGAGACTTTGCGCCAGCAAAGCCGAGCCAGCGTCGAAGAGACGGCGAACGCCCGGCCGACCGGCGCGCAGCGACCGGATCGACGGCGCGGCTTTTGCCGCGACGGCACCACCCGTCACCTTCCGACGGCCGCCCAGCTCGTCCAGCTGCGCGAGGGCGTCGGCACAAGCATTGCAGCGGCGGACGCGACCTACAGCTACACGGCGAACGGGAAGCGCAATTATCTGATCGATGCCAACGGCAATCGGGCGC
>JALYQH010000185.1 GCA_030855945.1 Pseudomonadota bacterium
CCCTCGGGCGTGTCGATGACCGACAGCGGATGATCGGGGCCGGCTATGACCGCATCCCCGCTATCGAGCGCGAAAGCGATGCGGCGGGCTCCGCCTTCGCCTTCCATCGACATGGTCAGCGCGCGAAAGGCGGTTGCCTCGACCTCGATCGATAGTTTTTCGACCGGAGTGACAAGGACATGGCCGCCGTCGGGCTCGCGCCGGAGCACGGTGGCGAACAGACGGATCATCGCTTCGCGGCCGATCGGGTTGCCCTGATGGTACCAGGTTCCGTCGCGGGCAATGCGCATTTCGCTTATTCCGCAAAGAGTGGGATTCCAGCGCTCGACCGGCGGCAAGGAGCGTTCGGAGATGCGGGCAGCGAGCTGGTCAAGGGTCTGGCCGGCGAGGTCGATCGGAGGGTTGGTCTCGGGCATCGAGCGAGGCCTTAGAGGAAAGGTGCGCGACACAAAACACCGTTCGGACTGAGCTTGTCGCGATCCTGCTCTGTTTGGAAGAAAAAGGAAGGGCGACCCTTCGACAAGATCGGGCCGAACGGTATTAGGGGCCGATGTCGGACCGAGATTCTAGAACAGCGATCGTCACAGGTGGCGGCAAGCGCGTCGGGGCGGCGATCGTCGGGGCGCTGCTCGATGACGGCTGGCGAGTGGTGGCGCATGTTCACCATGACGGCGACGCGGTCCCCGTGGGCGCGGTCAAGGTTGTGGCCGATCTTGCCGATCCGGACTGCGCGGAGCGGATTTTTGCCGGCGCGGTGGGCCCGGTGCGGCTGCTGGTCAACAATGCGGCGCGGTTCGCCCATGACGGTTTCGGGGCGGCGAGCGCGGCCGAGTTCGATGCGCATATGGCGGTCAATGCGCGCGCACCGATGCTGCTGATCGACGAACTGACGCGGCGGCATGAAGGAGGGGACGCGTTGGCAGTCAATATCACCGACGCCAAGCTGGCCGCGCCCAACCCCGATTATCTAAGCTATACCTTGTCCAAATATGCACTCGACGGGCTGACCCGGCTGGCGGCGCGGGCGCTCGCCGGGAAGGGCATCCGGGTGATGTCGCTAGCGCCGGCGCTGATGCTGCCATCGGGCGCGCAGGACGAACAGGAGTTTGCCGCGGTTCATGCGCTCAATCCGCTCGGCCGCGGGGTCGAAGTCGGCGATGTCGTGCGCGCCATCCGTTTCCTGATCGACCAGCCGGCGATGACCGGCGAGACGATGCTGATCGACGGCGGGCAACAGCAAATGGCGCTGCCGCGCGATGTCCAGTTTCTGGAGAGCAAATGACCGAGGAAGTGAAATTGCACGGCATGGTGCCGCTGGCGATCAAGGTCCGCCAGCAGCGCATCCTGATCGATTCGCTCGAGGTCATGGCCGACATCGGTTTCCACGATTATGAAGTGGGCACACCGCAGCGCCTGCTGATCAGCGTGGAATTGTGGCTCGACGATCTGGCGCCGCCGCCGAACGACGATCCGGGTGCCGCGTGGGATTATGATTTCGTGGTTCGGCAAGTGCGCCAGCTGGCGACCGAACGGCGCTATAATCTTCAGGAGACATTGCTCCACGCCATCTTCGAGCGAATCGCCGGCGCGCGGGGCGTGGCGGCGCTGCGCGTGGCGAGCAACAAGCCCGACGTCTACCCCGATGCGCGCGGAGTTGGCGTCGAAATTTCGTCGTTCATCGGCGCAGCACCCTCGCTGCAACAATTTATCGAGCGCTGAGTCGATGGCGTAGCGGAACAAAATTCATTGCGCCGCCTTTTGCCCTTGGATAAGGAAACGCGCACTCCGCCGATGATATGTTGATACATTGGCGGTCCCAGATGACGAACGGGGCCCGTTGCGCGTGCCCTACCCGCCGTGGGGACAGCACGGGATGAGGAGATTTTTGGCTTAATGTCTTACGCCAATCGCAAAGAGATGGGATCGAACCGAACGGTCGCGATCGTCATCGTCGCGCTCATTCACGTCTTGCTCGGTTACGTGCTGGTCAGCGGACTCGCTTATAATGCGGTCAAGCAGGCGGCCGAGGATCTGAAGACGTTCGACGTCGAGGACGAGCCGCCGCCCCCGCCCGAGGTGCCCCCGCCCCCGCCAGAGGATACGCCGTTGCCGCCGCCGCCGCCGCAGGTGAGCGCGCCGCCGCCGCTCGTCCGCATCGAAAGCCCGGCGCCGCCGATCCAGACGACTCCGAATATCCAGCCGGTGGTCATCACGCCGCGGGCAACCCCGTCTCCTCCGGCTCCGCCACGGCCGCCGGCGCCGCCGCCGCCGCCTGCTCCGCCACGTATTTCGCAAGCGGCGCGGGCGCAAGGCAGCCTCGTTGCTCTGTTTTCTTCCGTCGAATATCCGTCGGCGGCGCGGGAACGGGGCGATGAGGGTACGACCAGGGTCAGCCTCACCATCGGCACCAATGGGCGGGTATCCAATTGCTCGATAAGTTCATCGTCGGGCTCCTCGGCGCTCGATCGGGAAACCTGCAGGGTCATTGAACGAAGCGCGCGGTTCACCCCCGCGAAGGACCAGAACGGTGCGCCCATCCAGGGGACGTTTAGCCAGGCCATCCGCTGGCAATTGGACGAATGATCGAAGTCATTACCTGATCAACGAATTTTTTGAGGAAAGTAACGCTATGGCCATTCCCGCTCTGATGCTCGCAGCCGCAGCCGCGCCCGCCGGCGAAAACCCCTATGGCCTGATGCAGGCCCTCGAGGAAGGAGGCGCCATCAGCTGGGCGACCTTCATCATCCTGGTCGGCATGTCGATCGGCACTTTCTACATATTGTTCACCAAATTCCTGCAGCAGCAGAAGATCATCAACCAGGGTAAGAAGGTCCGCGCCAGCTTCTGGAACTCGCCGAACCTTCGCGATGCCTCGGGCAAGCTCGAGCAGAAGAGCGCCTATCGCGCGATCGTCGAGGACGCGCTCGTCGCGCAGGACCAGCACAGCAAGCTGACCGATCCCGTCGATCAGCATGAGTGGGTCGCCGGCAGCCTGTCGCGCGCCCAGGGCGGCGTCAGCAATCGTCTCGGCGAAGGCCTCGCCTTCCTCGCGACGGTCGGCTCGACCGCGCCCTTCATCGGCCTGTTCGGAACCGTCGTCGGCATCTATCGCGCGCTGATCAAGATCGGCTCGTCGGGCGACGCGTCGATTTCCACGGTTGCCGGCCCGGTCGGCGAAGCGCTGATCATGACCGCGCTCGGCCTGATCGTCGCCGTTCCGGCGGTGCTCGCCTACAACTGGCTGATCCGCCGCAACAAGACGATCAGCGAGGATCTGTCGGCCTTCACCAACGACGTCCACGGCTATCTCGCTTCGAACGGTGCCGTGAAGCCGATGATGGCGGCCCCGGCCGGAGCAGCGGCGGCGCAGACGCGCACCAGCGCCGCGCCGACCCCGCGCGGGACCGAGCCGGTTCGTGCCGGCATGACCCAGACCGGCGCCCAGGCGACCCCGACTACTACCAACC
>JALYQH010000308.1 GCA_030855945.1 Pseudomonadota bacterium
CCGCACCGCCAACGGCGTTGACGACCGCGCCCGTGCCAACCGTGCGCTTGAAGGCATCGTTGGCAAGCGCATTACGTATCGGCGGGCTGACGGCGCCACGGGCGCCTAAGTCATTGATTCGAATCGACGATATCCAGCTTTCGTTTAAATTCATGGAATCGTTGAGAGAATCTTGACTTTTGGTCCAATTTTAGGCAATGAGATTCATGGTAGGCTACGCCGGACCAACCCCAGCGGACGGAGCAACGAACCGGCCGCAACCAGACCGACGGTCGCCCATCGGACGGTGGCCTAAACGCGGAATGGCGAAACGGGGCCGGGGCCTACCATCTTCCAAAGTCATAGCCATACGCTTTGAAGATCGCTTGCTGGTCGACAGTCAGTTCGCCCTTCCACGGCGGCGTCGGAAAAAGCGCCACGCCATAATTGCTGGCGGCGCCATTCTCCTTCGCCATGATCGGCTCCATAGCCATCGCGGGAGCAGTGTTCCATTGCCCGGGGCCGAGACAGTCGGTCGCTTGATAGAAGGCGCTGGCAACGGCGTCGGCGAGCTGCAAACCGGCGCGGGAAAAATGAGGGTAATCGAACATCAAGTCGGTGCTGAGCATCTTCGCCACAGGCTGACGCTTCTGCAAGTAAACCTTGCCGCCCTCCTGCTGGAAGCCGAGATAAAAGTGGTAAGCCTTGGTTTGGCTGTAGCGATGCCCGCCGCGTTGCGAAAACTCGATCTTGATGAGCCTTCGTTCACCATAATCCTGTTCGCAGCGTTTCTCGCAAAAGTCCGTGACACGCTCCAGCAAGAGGCGAACGCACCAGTTGTAGAACCATTGCTGCGAGGGAATTTTCGCGGCCCTGGTATTCACATGACCGCGCATATTCTTTTTGTTCGAGCAAATCGCGAAGGCTCGCAACGGAAGGGCGGACATACGCTCGGCCACCGCCAATTTTCGCGTAGGAGACAGGTCGCGATAGTGAAGATCGCGGCGCTGGGTGACGCCAATGCCGGTCCTGATTTCGTCAACCCACTCGACCACCGCATCTTCGCGCTTGGCCTTCATCACGACTGCGCTCAATATGAGCCATTCGGACGCGCCGTTGTCGTCGATAGGACGAACGCGATTGAGGCCGGGGTCACCGGCCTCGTCAATGTATGCGATGTAACCGTAGTCCATTCGGAAGACAGGCTATCACAATGACCGAAGTTAAAAAACAAACCCAACTCGACAAGTTCAAGCAAGCCGCGCGCGAGCTTGAGACCGACGACGATCCCAAGCGGTTCAGAGATCGCGTGGGGAAGCTGGTTAAGCTTCGGAAGCCGGAAAATCCGCCAGCCGAAAACCCTTAAATTCGCCACATAGTGGGCCTATCTTGCACGTTGGCAGTTTCGGACGTAACCAAACGTTCAGACTGTTGTCCGTAAAATGGCGGACACAAGAAAGGAGGCCAAAAATGACCGACGAAATCACATTCAAAGTGCACTTCACGCAAATTGAAGATGGCTCGTGGCTTGCGGCATCTGTCTCCACTCCGTGGTTCTGCCTTGCGGCCGAAACCGAAGACGCCGTGATTGAGAAGGCCAATAGGGCAATCTCCTTCTGGTGTGGAAATCGTGACGCACGCATAGATCGAAATCTAGATCGAACCGTCGCGCCGTTCGCGCCACGCCGCGTCGAGACGCTCCGTATGCCGGCCCTCTGTGCGTAGGCACCGCTGGTTTGTCCGAATAGATCATCTCGACGACTCCGACTTGGAGTTTTTCGGTTGGTATAAGGTCGCCGACGATGGCGAGTTCGGATTCTATCAACGCCCTTACGGCGCGGATCACCAACTCATCAGCAACACGCCACCCCGTTATCTCGTTGTAGACGACTTCAACGATGCCCAGGCGCTAAGCAGCGACCGGATAATTACCGGCCCTGAAAATTCGCACTAGGTGACCAAGCTGGTGAAGCACAAGCCGGTCGAGAAGCCGGAGTAGGCTTGTCAGGCCGTGGTGCGGCTAGCCCGGCGAACTATGTAAGCCTCAACGTCCGCTAGGCGCCCATCCAGGTCGAACTCGGACGCCAACATCTCCAGGTCAACCGCCGTCTCCAGGCCAGTCGTTTCCGCCATATGTCTGCAATGAATGGCTTTATCGCGGCATTCTTTTCCGGTGAGCATTAGACCGCCGTGGACCCCTTAATCGGGGGCGTCCACCTAATAGCGGTGAAGCGAGTGGGTTTGTTAGCTACATAATCGCCACATATATTGAACAGTCGAAACGTGCGAGTCGCCGGGTAACCGGCAAAAGGAAAGCGGAAGGGCCGGGAAGCGAAAGCTTCGCCGGCCCTTTGCTATTTGGGGGATCGGGTATTTCCATGAACTGGTGGTTCGGGCGCAAGAGTGCGGCCCCGGCGGTGCGGCCGTTCGTGCCGCCGTGGCTCGTCGATGGCGAGGCTCGTGGGTTCGCGCGGGGATATGCCGCGCAACTGGAGGAGGTGTTCCGGACCAATCCCGTGGGGCAACGGTCGGTGCGCCTGGTTTCGAGCATGATTGGCGGGTTGCCGATTTTTGCTGCCGAGGGACCGGACGAAGCGGTGGCGCTGCTCGCTCGCGAAGGATTGCTCGAGGGGCTAGGGGCCGCGCTGCTGCTGCATGGCAATGCCTTCGTCCAGCTTGTCGTCGACGGTCACGACCGACCGGGGGAACTGCATGCGCTGCGGCCCGAGCGGGTCAGCGTCGCGGCCGATGCCGCCGGGTGGCCGAGCGGTTATGTCTATCGAACAGGCGCAAAAGCGGCGCGGGTTCCGGCGCGCGATGCGCTCGGGCGGCGGCAGGTTGCGCATCTGCGCAGCCTGAACCCTGGCGACGATCATTATGGGCTGGGCTGCCTCGACGCGGCGATCGGCGCGGCGAGCGTGCACAATCGCGCGAGTCTGTGGAACAAGGCGTTGCTCGACAATGCGGCACGGCCCTCGGGAGCGCTGGTGTATGAACCCGGCGACGGATCGGCGCTGTCAGGCGAGCAATTCGACCGGCTCAAGAGCGAGCTCGCCGAGCAATTTTCGGGAAGCGGCAACGCCGGCCGCCCGCTGCTGCTCGATGGCGGATTGAAGTGGCACGCCATGAGCCTGACCCCGGCCGACATGGATTTCGTCGCGCTGAAGGAAGGTGCGGCGCGCGACATCGCGCTGGCGTTCGGCGTGCCGCCGGTGCTGGTCGGGCTCCCGGGCGACGCGACCTACGCCAATGCTCGGGAGGCGGGACGGGCGCTGTACCGGCAGACGGTGCTGCCGATGGCGAGCCGAATGCTGGCGGGACTGAGCGAGCTGCTCAGCGACTGGTTGGGGCCGGTGCGGTTCGAGGTCGATCAGGACCAGATCAGCGAACTCAGCGAAGACCGGGCGCGCTTGTGGGAGCAGGTTGCCACAGCCGAGTTTTTGAGCCGCGACGAGAAGCGGGTGCAGCTCGGCTTTGAAGCCACGACAAGCTTGGAACAGGCGGGGGAGGGCCAATGACCAACGATGCGTTGCTTGCGCGGCTGATGGCGCAGGCCGAAGGCTCGGGCGTGGACCTGATCACGTTGCGCGCGCTGGCCGAGGAAGCGAGCGAGGCCGGGGCGAGTCGCGCGCTAGGCGCGCTTGGGCTCGACGACCCGCGCGCACGGCGGGATATGGACGAATTGCGTGAATTATTGTCGGCGTGGCGTGACGCCAAGCGCAGTGCGCGCCAGGCGGTTGTCAGCTGGGTGGTGCGGGTGTTGCTGGCGGTGTTGCTGATCGGGCTCGCGGTAAGGCTTCGGCTGACGGATTTGGTGACGGGGTGAGTCCTCCGGTTGGGCCCCGGTCTTCGCCCGGGCAGCTTCAGCGGACTGGTGTCCGCTTCGCTGGTTATGCGGCGCTATTCGATCAGCCGGATCGAGGCGGAGACGTCATTCGCAAGGGGGCATTCGCGGCGAGCCTCGCGGCGGCGGGCGAAGTTCCATTGCTGTGGCAGCATCGCGGCGGCGCTGTGATCGGGCGGATCGAGCATCTTTCCGAGGATGAACGCGGCCTCAGGGTGATTGGCGAACTCGGCAGGAGCGAGGAGGCGCGCCGAGTGGCGCGGCTCCTGGGATCAAAGAAGATTGACGGGCTGAGCTTCGGTTACCGGGTGCGGCGCTCGGGCGAGAGCGGGGGGCTGCGCGAACTCAACGAGATCGAGCTGGTCGAGGTGAGCGTGGTCGCAGAGCCGATGCAGCCCAAAGCTCGGGTGCACGCGGTCGAGTGAAAAGCAGAACAAGTGAGCAGATGAACCCCGGAGTCAAAGCCGGGGTGACGAATAGTGGTGCGCTTTTTCGAAAGGAATGGAAGCAATGATCGAAGTAAAGGCGGACAAGCTCGAGGCGTCGTTCGAGGCGTTTGGCGAGGATGAGGGGCTCGCGGCGCTTAAGGATGAGCTGGCGCTGCTCAAGCGGCGCGTCGAAGAAGGCGCAATCGCGCAAGCACGGCCGGCGCTGGACGGGGTCAAGTCGGTGGCCGCAAGCGCGTTCGTCGAGGGGTATTTGCGCAAGGGCGTGGAAAGCGGGCTCGAGCAGAAGGCGGTCGGCAGTTCGACCGATGCGATCGGCGGTTATGCGGTGCCGCGGGAGATCGACGAGGTCATCGACAGGACGTTGACGGCGATCTCGCCGATCCGGCAAATCACGAACGTCGTGAAGGTTGGCAGCGCCGGCTATCGCAAGCTGGTGTCGACCGGGGGGACACCGTCGGGCTTCGTCGGATTCGAGGCGGCCCGGCCCGAAACTGCGACGGCGACGTTTGTCGAAATCGTACCTGCCTCGGGTGATCTCTACGCCAATCCGGCGGCTTCGCAGCAGATGCTAGACGATGCGATGTTCGATGTCGAAGCGTGGCTTGCGAACGAGATCGCAACCGAGTTCGCGCGTGCCGAGGGGATGGCGTTCGTCAAGGGCAGCGGCGTCGCCCAGCCGCTCGGCTTCATCGCCTCGCCCAACGCGACAACCGCCGATGGAGTGCGACCGTTCGGCACGTTGCAGACGATCGGGACGGGCGTTTCGGCGGCGTTTCCGGCGGCCAATCCGCAGGACAAATTGCTCGACCTGGTGCAGTCGCTTCGCCAGCCATACCGCCAGGGCGCCGTGTTCGTGATGAATTCGGCGACCGCGACGATGATCCGCAAGTTCAAGACCAGCGACGGGGCCTATATCTGGCAGCCGGGATTGGTGTCGGGCGCGGCGTCGACGCTGCTTGGCTATCCGGTGGTCGAGGCGGAGGATATGCCCGATGTCGCCGCGAACAGCCTGTCGATCGCGTTCGGCAACTTCAAGGCGGGCTATACCGTCGCCGAGCGCGCCGCGACGCAGATCCTGCGCGATCCGTACACGCACAAGCCTTACGTCCATTTCTACGCGACCAAACGGGTCGGCGGGCAAGTGACCAATTCGGAAGCGATCAAGCTGCTTAAATTCGCCTGATCCCCCGGGGGCGGACCGAGGTGAATCCGGTCCGTCCCCATGATGCTCAAACATTCGAACAAGGGGGTTGGCGATGCCATTCACGCCGAAATTCGTCGACCTGGTGCGCAATGGCGCAACCGTCCAA